>NZ_JAYWVC010000001.1:0-187615 GCF_036281785.1 Streptomyces chiangmaiensis
GCGCACCTCGCAGGCGCAGGCCAACGCCGGCACCCGCATCTACAGCGAGAGCGCCCTCAAGGTCGGCGACCTGGTCCTCTTCTACGGCGACCTGCACCACATCGGCCTCTACGCGGGCAACGGGCAGGTGCTGCACGCCCCGCACACCGGCGCCGTCGTGCGCTACGAGTCGATCGGCAACATGCCGTTCGAGTTCGGCGTCCGGATCTGACGGCCTCCCGGCGCGATCCACACCCGCCCGAACGAGGGAATTCCAGCGGCTCCCGCTGACCCTGTGCCCCGCCTATGACCTGCGTCAGCGGCGGGGTTTCACATTGTGTGCGCACGTGGTGCGCTTTGTTCCGGGAGTGATCGCCCGGTTACTGTCTGCCGCGTTTCCCCCGCCGAGCGGCGGGGGTTGTCAGCGGAAGGGAGTGCGACCGGACGTGGGGTCCCATAGCCGCCTTGCACCATCCGGCTTCGGCCGGGGTCGTGGCGCCACAGCCGCCGTGGTGTCCGCCGCCGCGGCAGCCGCGGCCCTCGGTGCCGTACCGGCACACGCCGCGCCACGCGATCACCGGGCAACGGTGGACCGGCTCTACCTGGAGGCCGAGCAGGCCACGGAGGCGTACAACGCGGCCGGGGAACGCGCCGGTTCGCTGCGTCGGCAGGTCGGCCAGGCGCAGGACCGGATCGCCCGCCAGCAGGATCGTGTCAACACCATGAGGGACGCGCTCGGCACGCTCGCCGGGGCCCAGTACCGCTCCGGCGGCCTCGCCCCCTCCCTCGAGCTGTTGTTCTCCGACGACCCCGCCGACTACCTCGCCAAGGCGGCCGCACTGGACTGGATCGGCGTCCGCCAGGCCGGGCAGCTGAGGAAACTCCGGGGTGCCCTGCGGGAGCTGGCCGAGGAGCGCACGGTGGTGGCGGACGAGCTCGCCGCGCTGGAGAAGACCCGCAAGACCGTCGCCCGGCACAAGAGGGACGTGGAGCGCAAGCTCGCCGCGGCACAGCGGATGCTCGACTCCCTGCCGCCGGCGGAGCGGGCCGCCTACGAGCGGGTGTCCCGCTCCGGCGGCGGCATGCCCGACCTCTCCGCCGTCCTCCCGCTGAGCCCCCGCGCCGCCGCCGCCGTCGCCGCGGCCCGCTCCGCGCTCGGTCGGCCGTATGTGTGGGGCGCCAACGGGCCGCGCGGATTCGACTGTTCGGGCCTCATGCAGTGGTCGTACGCGCATGCAGGCGTCGGGCTGCCGCGCACCTCGCAGGCGCAGCGCTACGCAGGCCGCCGGGTTCCGCTCTCCCAGGCCCGGCCCGGGGATCTGGTCGTCTACCGCTCGGATGCCAGCCATGTGGCGATGTACGTCGGCAACGGCCGGGTCATCCACGCGCCCCACCCGGGGGCGGCGGTGCGCTACGACCCGGTCGGGATGATGCCGATCTCATCGGTCACCCGACCCTGAACACGGCGGCGATACACCGCTCGACCGGCGCGTACGATCGGGAGGTGGTTGGTCGTGGGCGGGTGTCGCGGGTCGTGGCGGGGTGTGCGGTGCTCCTCGCCGGGCTCGTCGGTTGCTCCGGTGGGCCCGCACCGGACACCCAGAGCGCCGCCGTGCAGCAGGTGCTCGACCGGCGGGCGGCAGCGATCGTGGACGGGGATCGCTCGGCGTTCCTGGCGACCGAGGCGGCGTCCGGCCCCGCCGCCGGTGCCACGGAGTTCGACAACCTCCGCGACGTTCCGCTGGCCGCCTGGTCCTACCGGCTCACCGCACTGCACCGCACGGGGGACAGGGCCACCGCCGACGCCGAACTGCGCTACCGCATAAAGGGCTACGACCGGGCGCCGGTCACCGCGGTTCGGGTGCTTCGGCTGACCCTCAGCGGCGGGCGCTGGGTCGTCAGCTCCGACGAGCCCGCCGAAAAGGCCAACCAGCAGCTGTGGGAGCAGGGCGCCGTGGAGGTGGTCCGCGGGGCGCACAGCCTGGTGCTCGGCGTCGGGCAGCCGCGGAACGTCCTGCGGACCTACGCGAACCTCGCCGACCGTGCGGTGCCGGCCGTCACCGAGGCGTGGGGCAGCGACTGGCCGCGGCACGTCGTGGTGCTCGTACCGCGAACGCTTCAGGGGATGGCCGGGCTGCTCGGCGCCCCGGCGTCCGGCTATCGCGGGATCGCGGCGGTCACCACCGGCGAGGCGGGGGGCGTCGCGAAGGCGCCCGCGGACCGGATCATCGTCAACCCTGACGCGTACGGCGTCCTGGGCGACCTGGGCAAACAGGTTGTTCTCACGCACGAGACCACGCATGTCGCCACCCGTGCCCACACCACGGCGGCCACCCCCTTGTGGCTCTCCGAGGGGTACGCCGACTGGATCGGCTACCGCGGCACCGGCCGCCCGCCCGGCCAGGTGGCCTCCGAACTCGACCGCTCGGTCACCCTGGGGCGTGTTCCGGCCGCGCTGCCCAAGGACTCGGACTTCGCCTTCGCCGGGGATCAGGGGAAGCTGGCACAGGCCTACGAGGGAGGCTGGATGGCCTGCCGGATGATCGCCGACCGCTGGGGCGAGGTCCGCCTGAACGAGTTCTACCGGATGGTGGGCGACCACCGTAAACGGCCGGGGGCGGTCGAGGGCGCAATGGAGAAGGTGCTCGGGACGACGCCGGAGGCGTTCACACGTCAGTGGCAGGCGTATCTGAGAGCACAACTGGGCTGAGGCTTCGGCTGGTCGCGGGGGGTGGCTCAGTCCTCCAGCCGCGCGATCGGCTCGTTCAGCCATGCCCTTTCCGCCTCGCCCGTCGCGCGGGCGACCCGCAGCACGTCCTGCCGGAACACCTGCCGGAACACCTGCCTGGGATGCCGCAGTGTTGCAGTGCGGTGTGCTGCTCCGGCCGGCGCGCTGTCAGGAGGGTGCGAGCGTCTCCTGGGTGCGGGTGGCCCGAGGCGGCACGGTCGGGGCCGGGCGCGAGACCGTGCCGCGCCACAGCAGCCGGGCGGCGGTCAGCGAGGCGACCACCAGCAGGCCGTTGCGCACGAACAGCAGGGTGATGCCCAGCCGGTCACTGGCGACGACGTTCGCGAAGCAGATCGGGAACTCCAGGACGGTGGCCAGGCAGGCGACCACCACCAGCCCACCGGGGAGCGCCATCCGGCTGTCGCGGAAGCACAGGCAGACGGCCGCGAGTCCGACCAGCCACACCATGTACTGCGGGCTGATCACCCGGCTGGTGACGGTGAACAGCAGCACCGCGACGAAGGCCGCGTCCGCGAGCGCGTGCGGCGGCATCCGGCGGACGCTGACCCGCCAGAGCAGCAGCCAGCCGAAGGTGATCACGGTCAGGAAGAGCGCGGCCGAGCTGACCCAGTCGACGTACGGGCCGAGGAACTCCACCGAGCCGTAGTTGAGCAGCACCTGGCCCTGCCAGCCGAAGTGCCGGGCCACGTGGAAGACCAGCGAGCCCAGCGACTCCACCTCCGTGCCGCGGTCCCGCTGGGAGGTCAGGAAGGCGAAGGCGCCGGGCATCGTCAGGGACAGCAGGGCGAGAGAGCCGGCCGTCGTCCCGGCCGACAGCCACGCCCGGCCCCTGACGGCACCGGCCAGCAGCAGCGCCGGCCACACCTTCAGCAGGGCGCCGAAGCCCACGAGCGCCCCCATCACCCGCGGCCGGTGGGACCCGGCGAGCAGCGCGGCCACCGCCACCGCGGTCACCATCAGGTCGTAGCGGGCGTACACGGTCGGGCCGAGCAGGGCCACGCCGATCACCCAGATCCAGGCGCCGCGCATCGTCTTGCGTGGCCGGCGGCCCGCATACACCAGCAGGCACAGCACCGCCAGATCGGCGAGGAAGGCGAGGACGTAGAACGCCTGCGCGTAGTCCAGGAAGGGCAGAGTCGCGGGGGAGAGGATGGCCAGCGCGGCGGCGGGCGGATACTGCCAGGTCACATCGTCGCGCGGAAACGCGCCGGTGCGCAGGGTGTCGTACCAGCCGTGGTAGATCACAGAGACGTCGCTGGTGACGTCCGGGCCGGGGAAGACGAACACCTTGAAGACGAAGAGCAGCAGGAACAGCCTGGTCAGAGTCCAGGTGGCGAGCAGCAGGACCGTGAACCGCCGTGTGACCGCCATGTCCACCTGTGCCCCTGTTCTACCGTGTCCCGCGTCGCCTGCCGTGAGGGGCCATGTTCTCCCGCCGGACCGTGCGACGGCCATGAAGCGCGGCCGTGCGGAGCTGTGAGTACGGTCGCACATCCGGTTCGGTACTGTCGACGACGATGCACAAGACCCTCATCGTGACCAACGACTTTCCGCCCCGACCGGGCGGTATCCAGGCGTTCCTGCACAACATGGCACTGCGGCTGGACCCCGAGCGCCTCGTCGTCCACGCCTCGACCTGGAAGCGCGGCCGCGAAGGCGTCGAGGCGACAGCCGCCTTCGACGCCGAACAGCCCTTCACCGTCGTACGGGACCGGACGACGATGCTGCTGCCGACACCGGGCGCGACCCGGCGGGCGGTGGGGCTGCTGCGGGAGCACGGATGCACATCGGTGTGGTTCGGGGCGGCGGCGCCGCTCGGCCTGATGGCGCCGGCGTTGCGGCGGGCCGGGGCCGAACGGCTGGTGGCGACCACGCACGGGCATGAGGCGGGCTGGGCTCAGCTGCCCGCTGCGCGAAGCCTGCTGCGCCGGATCGGCGAGTCCACCGACACGATCACCTACCTCGGCGAGTACACGCGCTCCCGCATCGCCTCCGCACTGACGCCGCAGGCGGCCGGGCGGATGGTGCAGCTGCCGCCGGGGGTCGACGAGAAGACGTTCCGCCCTGATTCGGGCGGTGACGCGGTCCGCGCCCGCCTGGGCCTCACGGACCGCCCTGTAGTGGTGTGCGTCTCCCGGCTGGTCCCGCGCAAGGGCCAGGACACGCTGATCCTGGCGATGCCGCGCATCCTGGCCAAGGAGCCGGACGCGATCCTGCTGATCGTCGGAGGCGGGCCCTACGAGAGGGACCTGCGCAGGCTCGCCCACGAGACCGGGGTGGCCGACGCGGTCCGCTTCACGGGCGCCGTCCCGTGGTCGGAGCTACCGGCCCATTACGGTGCGGGCGACGTGTTCGCGATGCCGTGCCGCACCCGCCGGGGCGGCCTGGACGTGGAGGGCCTCGGCATCGTGTACCTGGAGGCCTCCGCGACGGGCCTTCCGGTGGTCGCAGGCGACTCGGGCGGTGCCCCGGACGCGGTACTCGAGGGCGAGACCGGCTGGGTGGTACCTGGCGGCTCCGCCGAGGAGGCCGCGGACCGGATCATCACGCTCCTCGGCGACTCCGAGCTGCGCCGCCGCATGGGGGAGCGGGGCCGGCGGTGGGTCGAGGAGAAGTGGCGCTGGGACCTGTTGGCGGAGAAGCTCCAAGCGCTGTTGTGAAGGGTGTCGGTGGCACTGGCCGGAACGGAACAATCCGCACATGCTGTACCCAGGACAGAAAAACTGACACCTGACGAGACGTCAAATCCTTGGTATGGTCGCCCTTCGCAGACGGCGGCCGCGCTCGGGTTCGGTTCCGTACGCGCACCGAGACGCCCCTCGCCACCTTCCTGTGGCTGGACGTCGGCCAACGCCACGATCTACCGGTACGACCTCTTCGGCTCGGGCACCAAGGCGTTCGCCGACGACTTCACGTACCACCCCCGCTCGGCGGCTGTGTCCTCGGCCGGTCGACGGACGACTACGGCCGCGTGAAGGGGTACTCCAGGCTGTTCGTCACCGAAGGCTCCCTGGTGCCCGGATCCATCGGCGTCAACCCGTTCCTCACCATCACCGCGCTCGCGGAACGCACCATGACGCGGGTCCTCGCCGAGGACACCGCGTCATGGCATGAGGTCTCGAGGGTCCGCTACTTGCGGTAGATGGCCTCGATCTCGTCCCCGTAGTCCTTCGCCACCACACCGCGCTTGAGCTTCAGGGACGGCGTGAGGTGGCCCGAGTCCTCGGTGAACTGGGAGGGAAGAATGCGGAACTTCCGCACCGATTCCGCCTTCGACACCGCGGCGTTGCCGTCGTCGACCGCGTCCTGGATCGCAGCGATCAGATCCGGGTCCTTGCGCAGCGACGCCGCGGTGGCACCGGCCGGCTTGCCGTGCTCGGCGGCCCAGCGGCCGAGGAACTCCTCGTCGATGGTGATCAGCGCACCCACGAAGGGCCGCCCGTCGCCCACCACCATGCACTCCGCCACCAGCGCATGCGCCCGGATACGGTCCTCGATCACGGCCGGGGCCACGTTCTTGCCGCCCGCTGTGACGATGATCTCCTTCTTGCGGCCGGTGATCCTGAGGTAGCCGTCCTCGTCGAGGGTGCCGATGTCACCGGTGTGGAACCAGCCGTCGGCCAGCGCCTCCGCGGTTGCCGCCTCGTTGTTCCAGTAGCCCCTGAAGATGTGCTCGCCGTGCAGCAGCACCTCGCCGTCGTCCGCGATACGGATCACGGACCCCGGCATCGGCTGGCCGACCGTGCCGATCTTCTGCCGGTCCCAGGGGTTGAACGCCGTGGCCGCACAGGACTCGGTCAGCCCGTAGCCCTCCAGCACCGTGAAGCCCATGCCGCGGAAGAAGTGGCCGAGCCGTTCGCCGAGCGGGGCGCCGCCGGAGATGGCGTACTCGCCGCGGCCGCCGAGGACCGCCCGCAGCTTGCTGTAGACCAGCTTGTCGAACGTCTTGTGCTTGATCTTGAGACCGAGGGACGGACCGGACGGGGTGTCCAGCGCGCGGCTGTACGCGATGGCCGTGTCCGCCGCCTTGTCGAAGATCTTTCCCTTGCCGTCGGCCTGCGCCTTGGCGCGCGCCGAGTTGTAGACCTTCTCGAAGACCCGCGGCACACCGAGGATCAACGTCGGCCGGAAGGCCGCCAGTTCGTCGGTGAGGTTCTTGATGTCCGGGACGCAGCCCAGCTTGATGGGCGCCATCATCGGTGCGATCTGCACCAGACGTCCGAAGACGTGCGCGAGCGGCAGGAAGAGCAGGACGGAGCACTCGTCCGTACGGAACAGGGGGCGCAGCCGTTCGACGATGTTCCCGCACTCGGCGAAGAAGTTGCGGTGGGTGAGCACACAGCCCTTGGGGCGGCCGGTGGTCCCGCTGGTGTAGACGATGGTCGCCGGGTCGTCGGCCTTGGCGAGCGAGCTGCGCTCCTCGACCGTGGCGTCGCTGACGCCCTGGCCGGCGCGGCCCAGCTCCTCCAGACCCCCGGCCTCGATCTGCCAGACGTGCTTGAGCGCGGGCAGCCGGTCCCGCACCGACTCGACGGCCGCGGCGTGCGTGCCCAGTTCGACGATGCACGCGGTCGCGCCCGAGTCGCCGAGGATCCATTCCACCTGCTCGGACGAGCTGGTCTCGTACACCGGCACGGTGATCGCGCCCGCGCTCCAGATCGCGAAGTCGAGCAGCGTCCACTCGTACCGGGTCCTGGACATCAGTCCCACCCGGTCGCCCGGCTGCACACCGGAGGCGATGAGTCCCTTCGCGGCGGTTCGCACCTCGGCGAGGAAGGCGGTGGCCGTGACGTCCTGCCAGGCACCGCCCACTTTGCGGGCGATGACGGCGACATCGGGATGCTGCGCGGCGTTTCTGCGGACGATGTCGGTCAGGTTGCCGTCCGCAGGGACCTCGTACAAAGCCGGAAGGCTGAACTCGCGCAAGACTGCTGCTCCTCATAGGGCGCCGACGCCACGACTCTGTGTGGTGCGACGGTGCGGTCCAAGGCTCGGGCGGTGCGCAGGGTTCTTCCTACGGAGTCGTTGGTTGAAACCCTGAGCACGACTGGACTGCCGGGACGTTACCCGCCGGTATGGCTTCTCCGACAGGGGGTCATGACGAGATGTTCCGTGCGTCACATGTGTTGACGCTCCATTGCGCACAGTAGTCCACGCTTTTCCCGACTGGCCAGTATCCGCAGGTCCGGCCGTCACTGTTCACAGTTGCCGCACACCCGTACGCTTCATCGTCATGGCTCCCACACCGGGCGGTAACCCGAGGACGCGCATTCATGTGGTCAGTGACGTGCATGGCAATGTGCGCGACCTGGCCACGGCGGGCGACGGAGCGGATGCGCTGATCTGTCTTGGCGACCTGGTCCTCTTCCTCGACTACGCCGACCACTCGCGCGGGATCTTCCCCGATCTGTTCGGCAGGGAGAACGCCGACCGGCTGGTTGAACTTCGTACCGCCCGTCGCTTCGAGGAGGCTCGGGCGTTCGGCGCCGAGCTGTGGGCCGGAATCGGTACGGACCGTGCGACGGCTGTCGAGGAGGCGATCCGCAGACAGTACGCCCAGCTGTTCGCCGTGTTCCCGACACCGACGTTCGCGACCTACGGCAATGTCGACGTGCCGACCCTGTGGCCGGAGTACGCGGCATCCGGCACGACGGTGCTGGACGGCGAGCGGGCGGAGATCGGTGGCTGGACCTTCGGCTTCATCGGTGGGGGCCTGCGTACTCCGATGCGGACCCCTTATGAGATCAGCGACGAGGAGTACGCGGCGAAGATCGAGGCGGTGGGGGAGGTGGACGTGCTGTGCACCCACATCCCGCCGGAGGTGCCGGAACTCGTCTACGACACCGTGGCGCGCCGCTTCGAACGCGGCAGCCGGGCGCTTCTGGAGGCGATCCGCCGCACGCGTCCGCGCTACTCGCTCTTCGGCCACGTCCACCAGCCGCTGGTGGGGCGGATGCGGATCGGGGCGACGGAGTGCGTGAACGTGGGGCACTTCGCGGGGAGCGGGAAGCCCTGGGCACTGGAATGGTGAGCGGCCCGTCGAACGGCAGGTGGGGTGGTAGCGGCGTGGCGCGTGCGCGGTAGCCTTCACGCTGCACACACGTGCGCACGTGCGCACCACCCTCCCTCACCGGACCGCATCTGGAGGAGCCACGGCGATGGCGGAACACACCAGCTCGAGCATCACGATCGAGGCGGCTGCGGCCGACGTCATGCGGGTGATCGCCGACTTCGCGCGCTACCCGGACTGGACGGGCGAGGTGAAGGAGGCCGAGGTGCTCGCGACGGACCAGCGGGGCCGCGCCGAGCAGGTGCGCCTGGTGATGGACGCGGGCGCGATCAAGGACGACCAGACGCTGGCGTACACCTGGACGGGTGACAGCGAGGTCTCCTGGACCCTGGTCAAGTCCCAGATGCTTCGCTCCCTGGACGGTTCCTACCTTCTGAAGCCCGCGGGCTCGAGCGGCACGGAGGTCACCTACCAGCTGACGGTGGACGTCAAGATCCCGATGCTCGGCATGATCAAGCGCAAGGCGGAGAAGGTCATCATCGACAGGGCGCTGGCGGGGCTGAAGAAGAGGGTGGAGTCGGAAGACGTCGCGTAGCCCGTACGGCGGTCGAGGGCGAAGCCGTCCGGACCGGAGCGGGGCCGATCTGCGGCCCGGGGCGGTGCCGTGAGTCCGGGCTCGCCGATGTCCTGCTCAGCCCGTGGGCCGGGCCCGGGTAGCGTGCACCCTCATGCGCACCATTCTGATCACCGGTCCCGGCGGTTCCGGCCGGACCACCGTCGCCGCGGCCACCGCGCTGGACGCCGCCCGCCGGGGCACCCGCGCCCTCGTGCTCGGTGCCGACCGCTCAGACGCCCTCGGTGCCGTCCTCGGTGTCCCCACCGGCGCCGATCCCGTCGAGGCCGCCCCCGGCCTCACCGCCTGGCGCCCGGACGCCGCCGCCGGGTTCCGCGAGGACCTCGTCGCATTCCAGGACCGCGCGGCCAATGCCCTCGACCTCCTCGGTGCTGCCCGGCTGGACGTCGAGGAGGTCACCCCGCTCCCCGGCGCCGAGGAACTCGCGCTCCTGCGGGCCCTGCGCGATGCCGCGCTCTCGGAGGCCTACGACCTCCTCGTCGTCGACCTGCCTCCCGTCCCGCAGGCGCTCGCCCTGCTCGCCCTCCCCGAGGAACTCCGGCGCTATCTGCGCCGTCTGCTCCCGCCGGAACGGCAGGCCGCCCGTGCCCTGCGCCCCGTCCTCGGCCGGCTCGCGGGCGTCCCGATGCCCGCCGAGTGGATGTACGAGACCGCCGCCCGCTGGGATGCCGAGCTGGCCGTGGTCGAGGCCGTGGTCGCCGACCGCGACACCGGCGTGTGGCTGGTGGTCGAGCCCGGGCCGGCCGGTGCCGACACGGTCCGTACCGCCGTCACCGGCCTGGCCGTGCGCGCCCTGCGCCCCGAGCTCCTGGTCGCGAACCGCGTCCTGCCCGACACCGGCCACGACACCTGGCTCGCCGGACTCGCCGCCCAGCAGCGCAAGTCCCTGGAGGAGTGGCAGGTGACATACGACGTCCACCGCCTTCCGCACCTCGGCCGCGACCCGCGCGGCACCGACGACCTGGGCGCACTCGCCGCTCCCCCGGTCAACCCCGCGCCCGACCCGGTCGAGTGGCCTGTGACGGACCGCCTCGCCGAGGACGGCGTGCTCGTATGGCACATCCCGCTGCCCGGCGCGATACGCGAGGAACTCGAGCTGGTACGGCGCGGCGACGAACTCGTCGTGACCGTGGGCTCCTTCCGCCGGATCGTTCCGCTGCCGTCCGCCCTGCGCCGCTGCACCGTGGCCGGCGCCGCCCTGCGCGACGACGAGCTGCGCATCCGCTTCGCTCCGGACCCGGAGCTGTGGCCGCGCCCCGTGTGACCGCCCGGGCCGGTGCCCGCCCCCGGCGCCCGAAAACGGCCGGGCACACGCTGAATCGCGTACCCCCGTTCGGGTAACGTCGGGAGTACGAACCCCAGTCAGGAGTCCGCCATGAGCGAAGAGCGCCCCACGTCCGACGCCGCTCAGGAGTCCGCCGACGGTGGGGGTCCCTCCTGGGCGAGCGAGACCGAGAACGCGCGGGAGCGGGCGACCGACGCCGACGCCTGGGCGACGGCGTGCGCCGAAGACCTCGCCGCGGAGAAGGCGCGCCGCCGTGCCCAGTACGGCCGGCCGCCCGGCTCGGCCGCCGAGGAGCTGCGCAAGCTCGTCGACGCCGTTGCCGACAAGCTGTCCGGGCTGCAGACGCCGCTGTTCGGTGCCGCGGCGTCGGGCGCGGCCCAGCAGATGGTCCAGCAGGCGGTGCAGCAGGCCAAGGCCGCTGTGGAACCGGTCATCGAGCGCCATCCCGAGGTCTTCGACCATCTCGCCGCGGCCGGCTCGGAACTGCTCGCCGCCTACCGCTCGGCCGTTGAGGCCCAGGAAAGGCGCTGGGCCGTCCGTACGCCACATGACACCGCCCCCCGGGGGCCCGAGGGCGACGAGGGCCCAGGAGAACGCATCGACCTGGACTAGGCCGGACAGGAACTACCGGGCAGCTCGGGGCGCAGGGAGGGCCCCGACGCCCCTCAGCACCCTCGGGTACGGTTGGCCGTAGCGGGGCTCGACCGAAACTGAGGGATTCATGGGACTCACCATCGGCGTCGACATCGGTGGCACGAAGATCGCGGCCGGTGTGGTCGACGAGGAAGGCAACATCCTCTCGACCCACAAGGTGCCCACTCCGGGCACGCCCGAGGGCATCGTGGACGCCATTGCCGCAGCCGTCGAGGGTGCCCGTGCGGGGCACGAGATCGTCGGTGTCGGGATCGGCGCGGCAGGATACGTCAACCGTCAGCGCTCCACGGTCTACTTCGCGCCGAACATCGACTGGCGCCAGGAGCCGCTCAAGGCGAAGGTCGAGGCTCGCGTGGGCCTCCCCGTGGTCGTCGAGAACGACGCGAACGCCGCCGCGTGGGGCGAGTACAAGTTCGGCGCTGGCAAGGGACATCGCAACGTCATCTGCATCACGCTCGGCACCGGTCTCGGCGGCGGCATCATCATCGGCAACAAGCTCCGCCGCGGCCATTTCGGCGTGGCCGCCGAGTTCGGCCACATCCGGATGGTCCCGGACGGTCTGCTCTGCGGCTGCGGCTCGCAGGGCTGCTGGGAGCAGTACGCCTCCGGCCGCGCCCTGGTCCGGTACGCGAAGCAGCGGGCCAACGCCACTCCCGAGAGCGCGGAGCTGCTGCTCTCGCTCGGGGACGGTACCCCCGACGGCATCGAGGGGAAGCACATCTCCATGGCCGCCCGCCAGGGCGACCCGGTGGCGGTCGACTCCTACCGGGAGCTCGCCCGCTGGGCCGGCGCCGGCCTCGCCGACCTCGCCTCGCTCTTCGACCCCTCCGCGTTCATCGTGGGCGGCGGTCTCTCGGACGAGGGCGAGCTCGTCCTCGACCCGATCCGTAAGTCGTACAAGCGCTGGCTGGTCGGCGGCAACTGGCGCCCGGTCGCCGAGGTCATCGCCGCCCGGCTGGGCAACGAGGCGGGCCTGGTCGGCGCCGCCGACCTGGCCCGGGAGCCCGACCCGATCATGTAGGGACGGCCCCCTTCACACGGCGGTGCCCGCCACCCCCGACGCCGGGGGCGGCGGGCACCGCCGTTTCCCCGTGGAGCCCAGGCCCGCCCGCGGCCCTCGTACCGGGCACGGGTTATCTTGATCGGCATGGCGTCCTCGACTCCGCTGCTGCCCAACTCCCTGACGGAACCATACGGTTCGGCCGTCATCAGGGTCCTCGGCTACAACATCCGCTCGATGCGCGGCGACACCGACGCGCTCGCCCGGGTGATCCGCGCCTGCGAGCCCGACGTCGTTCTCGTCCAGGAGGCCCCCCGCTTCTTCCGCTGGCGCAAGAAGCTCGCCCGGCTCGCGGCGGCCTCCGGCCTGGTGATCCTCACGGGCGGTGCCACCGCGTCGGGGCCGGCGATTCTCTGCTCTCTGCGCGCCACGGTCGAGCGCACCGAGGACGTGCTGCTGCCGCTCACCCCCGGGCTGCACCGGCGGGGCTTCGCCACGGCGGTCGTACGGTTCGGCGGTGCCCGGCTCGGCCTCGTGAGCTTTCATCTGAGCCTGGAGCGGAACGAGCGCTGCACCCAGGGCGGCATGCTGCTCGACCGGCTCGCCCGGATGGATGTGGAGCACGCGATCGCGGGCGGCGACCTCAACGAACGCCCGGACGGCCCGACTTTCGCGCGGCTGGCGGGCGACCTCCGCGACGGCTGGGCCACCGCCCCCTGGGGGGCCGAGTACACCTGGACACCCGGCGACCCCTACCAGCGCATCGACGCCGTCTTCGCCACGAGCGGCGTCGAGATCCTCGGCTGCGGTGTCCCGCTGGGCCTGCCGGGAGTGACGGAGAGGGACCTGAGGGCGGCCACGGACCACTTCCCGGTCCTTGCCGCCCTCAGGGTTCCCGCGTCGTAGGGCCGGTCAGACCACGGCGCCGCGGCCGGGGTCGTCGTCCTCGTCGCCGGTCTTCATACGCATCACCAGCGTCACGAAGCCGCCGAGGAAGCCGCCGACGCCGAGCGTGGTGAGCCACCAGGTCATCTCCCAGCCGAGCAGCACCGCCAGCAGGAGCAGGATCGGACCACCGACCACCCCGAGCCAGGCGAACTTCGCCGTCGTGTCGCCCGTGGGCAGCGGCGGCGGCTCGGGCGGGATGAAGTGGCCCTCGTCGTCCTCGTCGAAATCGTCCTCGGAGGGCTCGGGCGCCGTGTAGTCGCGCGGGCCCACGCCGGGCGCGAAGGAGATCGAGCTGCCCAGTGGCCTGGCCGGCTCGTCCTTCCGCTCGTCCGTGTCGTCGTCCTTGCCGTTCGGCTCCAGGTCGGGCAGAGCCAGGTCCTCGATGGGCTTGAACGGCTTGGAGCCGGGCGGGTCCGTGGGCTCCTCGCCGTACCCCGCGACGATCGCCGCCCAGGCGGCGTCCTCGTCGAAGGGCACGCCCTTCTCGTCCGGCTCGCGGTCCTCGCGGTCGGAGTCGTGCTCAGCCACCTGCGGACGTCCCTTCCTTACCGACACTGGGCGCGAGCCGGCCGATGAACGCGTGGCTCTCCTCGTGGATCCGGGCCGCATCGTGGTCCAACGTCGCCACGTGGTAGCTCTGTTCCAGCAAGATCTCCGTCACGTCCGAGGACGAGACGCGGCTGAGGATCCGGGCCGAATCGGCCGGCGGCACCACGTGGTCCTGCGGACTGTGCAGAAGCAGCAACGGCTGAGTGACCTGCGGCAGCTCGCCGTCGACCACGCGGAAGAAGGTGCGCAGGGAGTGCGCCGCGTGCAGCGGCACCCTGTCGTAGCCCACCTCCGTGCTGCCCTCCATGGCGATGTCGCTGGTGATCCCCTTCGTCGTACGGACGAGGTGGCGGGCCACCGGAAGGGCGTACGCCGCCAGGCCGTGCACCTTGTTCGCCGGGTTGACCACCAGCACGCCGCTCACGGCCTCGCCGTGCTTGGCGGCGAGCCGCAGGGCCAGGGCGCCGCCCATGGACAGGCCGGCTACGAAGACCTGCGCACAGCGCTCCCCGAGGGCCCGCAACTCGCGGTCCACCTCCGCGTACCAGTCGGGCCAGCCGGTGAGCTGCAGGTCCTCCCAGCGCGTGCCGTGCCCGGGCAGCAACGGCAGCGAGACGGTGAGGCCGCGCTCGGCGAGGTGCTCCGCCCAGGGACGCAGCGACTGCGGGGAACCGGTGAAGCCATGGCAGAGGAGGACGCCGACCTCCCCGCCGTCGTGGCGGTACGGCTCGGCTCCAGGGAGGACCGGCACGTTCGGTCTCCTGTTCATGAAAAGGGGCTGGGCACGTCGATTGCAGGTACTTCACCGTACGCGACCTCACTGACACCGGCCAGGGCCGTCGGCGTCATTGCACAGGGACCGGGTTAAGGTCTGTTCGACACACACAGGAGGCACTCGGTTGTTGTACGGCGCGATGAAGGTATCCATCGGGGGGCCGCTGAAGCTCGCCTTCAGACCCTGGGTGGAAGGCCTGGAGAACGTTCCCGCCGAGGGCCCAGCAATCCTGGCGAGCAATCATCTGTCCTTCTCCGACTCGTTCTTCCTGCCCGTGATGCTCGACCGGAAGGTGACCTTCATCGCGAAGGCCGAGTACTTCACGACACCAGGCCTGAAGGGCCGGCTGACCGCCGCCTTCTTCAAGGGCGTCGGGCAGCTGCCCGTCGACCGCTCCGGCGCGCGCGGCGCGGGTGAGGCCGCGATCAAGAGCGGGATCGAGGTGCTGGAGCGCGGCGAGCTGTTCGGCATCTACCCGGAGGGTACGCGCTCGCCCGACGGCCGCCTCTACCGCGGAAAGCCCGGCGGTCTCGCGCGCGTGGCGCTGGCCACCGGCGCGCCCGTGATCCCGGTCGCCATGATCGACACGGAGAAGATCCAGCCGCCGGGCAAGATCATGCCCAAGCTGATGCGCCCGGGCATCCGTATCGGCAAGCCGCTGGACTTCAGGCGCTACCAGGGCATGGAGCAGGACCGCTTCGTGCTGCGCGCGGTGACCGACGAGGTCATGTACGAAATCATGAAGCTCTCCGGTCAGGAGTACGTCGACGTGTACGCGACCGCCGCCAAGCGGCAGATGGCGGAGGCGGCGAAGGCGGAGAAGCAGGCGCACAGGCAAGCGGAACAGGCGCAGAAGGACGCCCAGAGGGAGGACCGGAAGCGGCCGTGAAGGAACGGCCGGGCTCCTGGACGCGTCCTGACTCGGGGGGAGTGAGCCGAAGGGGCGCGCCGGCCGGAGCGTCACCTGGGTGAACGGCAAAGGGGGGACATGGCCGAGCGCGAGCGGGTCATCCGGATGTCGGTCGAGCAGCCGTTGTGGCGTGCGCTCACGGCGTACCGGGTCCTGACGATGCTGTACGCGGTCGGGCTCTTCGCGACCGCCTACGGCAGTTTCGCCCGGCCCTGGGTGGCGATCGCGTACTACGTCGTGCTGTGCGGGTGGACGCTGACCACGCTTCCCAGGGTGGCGAACGCCGCGAGCTGCACCAAGCGGTTCCTGGCCGCCGACCTCGCGGTCGCGCTCAGCGGCATCCTCCTCACCCCCCTCGCCGACACTCACGAGCGGATCGTCTCCGGGGGCCCCACCCTGCCGTCGATCTGGACGGCCGGGTCCGTGCTGGCGTACGCCGTCAAGGGCGGCTGGCGCTGGGCGGCCATCGCCTCGACCCTGGTCGCCGCGGCGAACCTGGTAGAACGCGGCGCCCCCGCGCGCGACACCGTCCACAACGTGGTGCTCGTATGGGTCGCCTCCATCGCGATCGGGTACGTCGTCGAGGTGGCCCGTGCCTCGGAGCGCACCCTCGCCCGTGCCCTGGAGATCGAGGCCGCGACCCGTGAGCGCGAGCGGCTGGCCCGGGGCATCCACGACAGTGTGCTCCAGGTGCTCGCCATGGTGCAGCGGCGTGGCAGCGCCCTCGGCGGCGAGGCCGCGGAGCTGGGCCGGCTGGCCGGCGAGCAGGAGGTCGCCCTGCGCAATCTCGTCTCGGGGGGCCTGGTACCCCCCTCACGGGCCTCGGAGGACGCGGCGCTCGGCGCGGTCGTCCGCGTTATCGAGGAACCGGACGCCGAAGAGGGGCCCGTCGATCTGCGTGCTGTGCTGGCCCCGTACGCAGACAGCCGGGTGACGCTGTCCGCACCCGGCTCTCCCGTGTCGCTCGCTCCGGCCACCGCAGGGGAACTGGCCGCGGCTGTCGGTGCCGCCCTGGACAATGTCGGCAAGCACGCCGGCGACGGGGCCCGCGCCTGGATCCTGGTCGAGGACGAGCCGGACGGGATCGTCGTGACCGTACGGGACGACGGGCCCGGCATCCCGGAGGGGCGGCTGGCCCAGGCGGAGGGCGAGGGGCGGCTGGGGGTGGCCCAGTCGATCCGCGGCCGGCTGCGCGACATCGGCGGCACGGCCGAGCTGATCTCGGTCCCTGGCCAGGGCACGGAAGTGGAACTGAAGGTACCGAAGCACGGGAAGGACCCGGACGATCCGAACGTCGCGCAGGACCCGAAGGCCCCACGGGGGAAGGCGGAGAAGCGATGACGGGAGCGCAGCGGCCGGTCAGGATGCCGGCGGCCGGGCGACGGGGACCGCGGGTGGCGACGGCGGGGCCGGTGCGGAGCGCGGGCCCGGCGGACGGTCCGGGCACAGCCCGCACGGCGAGGGTGGTCCGGCGGACGCGTGCCCGGCGATCGGAGGCGTGATGTCGGTCATGGCGTGGGGTGCGGGCCCGGGGAACGGTCGGGCAGAAGCCGCGGGGGCGCCGCGCGCCGTCGGCGCGCGGCGGGTGGAGGGGCGATGACGGCGGACATGACCGGCGTGCGGCGGGAGTCGATCAAGGTCATGGTCGTCGACGACCACCCCATGTGGCGGGACGCCGTCGCGCGTGACCTGGCCGAGGCCGGCTTCGAGGTCGTCGCCACCGCGGGCGACGGCGAGCAGGCGGTGCGCCGCGCCCGGGCCGTCGCGCCCGACGTGCTCGTCCTGGACCTCAATCTGCCCGTGAAGCCGGGCGTCCAGGTCTGCAAGGAACTCGTCGGCGCCGACCCGGCGCTGCGGGTCCTCGTGCTGTCGGCCAGCGGCGAGCACGCGGACGTGCTGGAGGCGGTGAAGTCGGGCGCCACGGGCTATCTGCTGAAGTCGGCGTCCACCGCGGAGCTGATCGACGCGGTGCGCCGCACGGCGGTCGGCGACCCCGTGTTCACGCCCGGTCTGGCGGGCCTGGTCCTGGGGGAGTACCGCCGCCTCGCCTCCGAACCGGCCCCCGCCGCGGACACCGACGAGCCGAAGGCCCCGAGGCTGACCGACCGCGAGACCGAGGTGCTGCGGCTGGTCGCCAAGGGCCTGAGCTACAAGCAGATCGCCGAACGCCTGGTCATCTCGCACCGCACCGTGCAGAACCACGTCCAGAACACCCTGGGCAAGCTCCAGCTGCACAACAGGGTGGAACTGGTGCGCTACGCGATCGAGCGAGGGCTCGACGGCGAGTGAACCCGTGGTGCGCACTCCCACCTTCGGGTGAATTCACGGTGATCAACTAGTCGACATTTCACCGGAATTGACCCTCCGCGCCATGCCGAAGTGACGTGGATCACCATTAGCGTGGCCCCATCAGGCAACCGCGGCGAAGGGACATTTCCATGCGGGTCGGAGTACTGACCGGAGGCGGCGACTGCCCCGGGCTCAACGCCGTCATCCGGGGCATCGTCCGCAAGGGCGTGCAGGAGTACGGCTATGACTTCGTCGGCTTCCGGGACGGCTGGCGGGGTCCGCTGGAAGGAGACACCGTCCGGCTCGACATCCCGGCGGTGCGCGGCATCCTGCCCCGCGGCGGCACCATCCTCGGCTCCTCGCGGACCAATCCACTCAAGCAGGAGAACGGCATCCGCCGCCTCAAGGAGAACCTCGCCAAGGAGGAGGTCGACGCGCTCGTCGCGATCGGCGGTGAGGACACCCTGGGGGTCGCCGGGCGTCTGGCCGACGAGTACGGGATCAAGGTCGTCGGCGTGCCGAAGACCATCGACAACGACCTGTCCGCCACGGACTACACCTTCGGCTTCGACACCGCCGTCAACATCGCGACCGAGGCGATCGACCGCCTGCACACGACGGCGGAGTCGCACATGCGGGTGCTGGTGGTCGAGGTGATGGGCCGTCACACGGGCTGGATCGCCATCCACTCGGGGCTGGCCGGCGGGGCCAACGTCATCCTCATCCCCGAGCAGCGCTTTGACGTCGACCAGGTGTGCGCATGGGTGACGTCCCGGTTCAAGGCGTCGTACGCGCCGATCGTGGTCGTGGCCGAGGGCGCGATGCCCAAGGACGGGGACGTGGTGCTGAAGGACGACTCGCTGGACTCGTTCGGGCACGTCCGTCTCTCGGGCGTCGGCGAATGGCTGGCGAAGGAGATCGAGAAGCGCACCGGCAAGGAGGCCCGTACGACCGTGCTCGGGCACGTCCAGCGCGGCGGTACGCCGAGCGCCTTCGACCGCTGGCTCGCCACCCGCTTCGGGCTGCACGCCATCGAGGCGGTCCGCGACGGCGACTTCGGCAAGATGGTCGCCCTGCACGGCACGGACATCGTCCGGGTCCCGATCTCGGAGGCCACGGCCAAGCTGAAGACGGTCGCCCCGAAGCTGTACGAGGAGGTCGGCGTCTTCTTCGGCTGATGTCCTCGGCGCCGGGGTCGACGGCCGCCGTCCCGAGCGCCGCCCTTCGGGGGTGCCCCGTGAGCGCACCCGCATCCGCACCCTCGTATGTGCGCCACTGTCAGGCAATCCTGGTCAAATCGGACGCGGCCGCCCTGCGGGCCAAGGAGGACGACACCGTCCTCGTGAACTCCAGCCGGGGCGGCCTCGTCGACACCCGGGCTCCGGTCACCGAGTACAACGTCCGACTACACGGCCGGGCGCCGCTCCGAGAACGTGCTGGTGCCCACGCCCGACAACTGACCCAGCAGCTCCCGTACGACGTCGGCGCCGTTCACCGACAGCACCGACTCCGGGTGGAACTGGAGACCGGCGAACCCCGGACCGCGCAGTGCGTGCACCTCGCCGCCGGTGCCGCGGCTGACGTCGATGCCGTGCGCGGCCAGCTCGGCGGCCGCCTCGTCGTCACAGCGCGCCACGAAGCTGTTGTAGAAGCCGACGGTCTCCTGCCGGCCGAAGAGATCGATCTCGGTCTGCGCGCCCTGGTAGGGGACCTCCTTGCGGACGATCTCGAGGCCCAGCTCCGCCGCGATCAGCTCGTGTCCCAGGCAGACGCCGAGCACTCCGTGCCGGTGGCCCCGGACGACCTCCGCCGCCAGCTCCCGCAGGGACCGCATCTTGGGATCGGCCGTGTCCGACGGGTCGCCCGGCCCCGGTCCGAGGACCACCGGGCCCTGGTGCGTGAGCACCGACTGCCGCAGCTCCGGCTCGTCGTACCGGCGTACGGTCACCTCGAGCCCCGACGACCTGAGTACGTGCGCGAGCATCGCGGTGAACGTGTCCTCGCCGTCGACCACGAAGGCGTGTCCTGAGAGGTCCGAGGTCCGCTCCTGCATCCGCAGCCAGAACGGAGCGAGCCGGCCACGCCGGGTGTCGAGCGCCGCCCGCACCCGCGGGTCGTCCCCGAGCCTGGGGCGTTCGTGCTCCGTACGCGGCCGTGCCGGACGCACGCCGAGCGCCGCCAGCACCCCGGCAGCCTTGGCGTGGGTCTCCGCGACCTCGCTCGCGGGGTCCGAGCCGCGCACGAGGGTGGCACCCACCGGGACCCGCAGTCGTCCGCCGGCGTCGATGTCGGCGGTCCGGATGAGGATGGGGGAGTCGAGGGTCTGCGCCCCTGCGGCGTCCCGTCCGAGCAGCGCGAGGGCGCCCGCGTAGTAGCCCCGGCCACCGACCTCGTGCCGTTCGATCACGCGGCAGGCGTTCTGCACGGGTGAGCCGGTGACGGTCGCCGCGAACATGGTCTCCTTCAGCACCTCGCGCACGTCGAGGGTGGACCTGCCGCGCAGCTCGTACTCCGTGTGGGCGAGGTGGGCCATCTCCTTCAGGCGTGGTCCGACGACGACCCCGCCCATGTCCCCGACCGTGCACATCATCTTGAGCTCCTCGTCGACGACCATCGACAGCTCCTCGATCTCCTTGCCGTTCGCGAGGAAGGCGAGCAGATCCTCGGCCGTCGGGCCGTCCGCGGGATAGCGGTACGTCCCGCTGATCGGGTTCATCACGACCGTGCCGCCGGCCCGTTCCCCGCCGGCGGCCCCGGCCGGGAGCGCTTGCTTCCCGCCCCTTCCGCCCGACATCCGCACATGCACCTCGGGGCTGGCCCCCACCAGCGTCCGCTCGCCGGTGTGCACCACGAAGGTCCAATACGCGCCACGCTCGCCGACCAGCAGCCGGCGGAACAGCGCGAGGGCGTCGGCCCGCCCGAATCCCCGGACGGTCCCCTCGTACGTCCGCCGGATCACGAAGTTGGCCCCCTCGCCCCGTGCGATCTCCTCGCGCAGCACCCGGCCGACGATCTCCGCGTACTCCTCGTCCGCCACGTCGAAGCCGCCGTCCTCCACCCGGACGTCGTGCCGCGGGAGCTGGGCCAGGGCCTGGTCGAGGGGAAGCTCGTACGACTCCTCGGACTGCAGGGCCAGTAGCGGGGTGCCGTCGTCGCGGACGTCGAAACCGCGCTCGCGGATCTGGCGGTACGGGACGAGGGCCAGCGCCTCGTCGGGGAGGTCGGCCAGACGCTCGAAGGTGGCGACCCGGCCGATCAGCACCTCCACGGTGTGGTGGTCGCGCCCGGGCGTGCGGCGGCGCAGCAGGGCGAACGGGCGCTCGCCGTGCAGGAGTTGTGTGAGGTCCATGGTTCCTCTTCTGTCTGTCGTGAGGAGGAACGACCCTGGTCGCACAAACGCCGAAGGCCGCCCCCCGGGCGGCCTTCGCGAAGTCGTGGGTACGCGCAGTCAGTGGGCCGCCGGACGAGCGGTCCACCACCAGTTCTGGTTCGAGTGCGCGAACATGCGGCGACCTTACACCAGTCACGCGGATGTGGCTCTCGCGCTCTCCGAGGATTCACGGTCAACGGAGGACCGCCACTGTGATGCCGCACGCCGAGGAACTCCCGTCGCTCGCCGACCACGTCGGGCCCCGGTCCGACCCGTCGGCGGCGGCGGGCACGCCCGCCGAGCACTTTCCCGCAGCCCACCGCGAACTCCTGCTCCGCCTCAACGGATTCACCGTCCACCACGGCGCCTTCCGCATTCTCGGCATCGGCCGCGAGGAGCCCGCGCTGGACCTGACCGCCTGGAACGCGCCCGACACCTGGCGGTTCGCCTGGGACGACCGGATCGAACCATTCGTGATCTTCGGCGAGACCGCCTTCGGCGACTCGTACGCCTACCACCGCCTGCCGGGCGGCGGCCTGGCGCCCGAGGTCCACTTCCTGGAGGGCGTCCTGCTGCGCCCCGAGATCATCGCCTCGAGTTTCGAGGCGTTCCTCGCGGACGAACTGCTGCGCAACGCCAAGGAGCCCTACGACCACCTCGTCGTCGAGGCGGTGCGCCGGCTCGGCTCGATCGCGCCGGACCGGCACTGGGTCTACGTCCCCTCGGTCGCCCTCGGCGGCGAGGAGGCGGTGGAGAACATCACGGTGCTGCCGGCGACGGCCGCGATGACGTTCGCGGGCGACATCGCCACGGCCATGCAGGGCGCCGACCGGGACGCCACCGGCGTGGAACCGTATATGGACGAACGGGGACGTCCCCGGCTCCGGGTGCGCTTCGACCGGTGACGGGGTGGCGGTCGCACAGCGTGACACCGTAAGAGCGGATTGCGTCTCACTTGGTGAGCGGATGAAGGGGCCCACGACACGACCCCGTAGTGTTGAGGGGTGACCGTGAACGCTAAGACCGGCGCGAGCGCCGGCAACACCTGGCGAGACCTGCCCGCGGCGCAGCAGCCCGAATACCGCGACCCCGAGGCTCTGCGCGCAGTGATCGCGGACCTCGAGTCGTATCCGCCGCTCGTCTTCGCGGGCGAGTGCGACGAGCTGCGCGCCCGGATGGGAGCCGTCGCCAGGGGTGAGGCGTTCCTGCTCCAGGGGGGCGACTGCGCCGAGGCCTTCGACGCCGTCTCCGCCGATCACATCCGCAACAAGCTCAAGACCCTGCTCCAGATGGGCGCCGTGCTCACGTACGCCGCCTCGGTGCCGGTCGTGAAGGTCGGCCGGATCGCCGGCCAGTATTCCAAGCCCCGTTCGAAGCCCACCGAGACCCGCGACGGCGTGACCCTGCCGACCTACCGCGGTGACTCCGTCAACGGCTTCGACTTCACCGAGGCGGCCCGCGTCCCGGACCCCGAGCGGCTGAAGCGGATGTACAACGCGTCCGCCTCGACGCTCAACCTCGTCCGCGCCTTCACCACCGGCGGCTACGCCGACCTGCGACAGGTGCACGCCTGGAACCAGGACTTCGTGAAGTCGTCGCCGTCCGGTCAGCGCTACGAGCAGCTGGCGCGGGAGATCGACAACGCGCTGAACTTCATGCACGCCTGCGGAGCGGACCCGGAGGAGTTCAGGACCGTCGAGTTCTACTCCTCGCACGAGGCGCTGCTGCTCGACTACGAGTCGGCACTGACCAGGGTCGACTCGCGCACCGGTCAGCTGTACGACGTCTCCGGCCACATGGTGTGGATCGGTGAGCGCACCCGGCAGATGGACGGCGCGCACATCGAGTTCGCCTCGAGGATCCGCAACCCCATCGGCATCAAACTCGGCCCGACGACGACGGCCGAGGAGGCGCTGCAGTACATCGAGCGTCTCGACCCGGAGCGCGAGCCGGGCCGGCTGACCTTCATCGTCCGCATGGGCGCCGACAAGATCCGCGACCGGCTCCCCGAGCTGGTGGAGAAGGTCACGGCGTCGGGCGCGGTGGTGGCCTGGGTGACCGACCCGATGCACGGCAACACCTTCGAGGCGGCCTCCGGGCACAAGACCCGCCGCTTCGACGACGTGCTCGACGAGGTCAAGGGTTTCTTCGAGATCCACAAGGCGCTGGGCACCCACCCGGGCGGCATCCACGTGGAGCTGACCGGCGACGACGTCACCGAGTGCGTGGGCGGCGGCGACGAGATCTTCGTCGACGATCTGCACCAGCGTTACGAGACGGCGTGCGACCCGCGGCTGAACCGCAGCCAGTCCCTCGACCTGGCGTTCCTCGTCGCCGAGATGTACCGGGACCAGTAGGCGCTCGGGTCGTCACGGCCCCGATGGTGGGGCGCGGATCACACACGATCCGCGCCCCACCCCGCTTTTGCGGGTTCTCCGCGACGGGTAAGGTTAGGTTTGCCTCACCGATCGATCGGGATGGCACGACCTCAGGGATCCCGTCGGGAGGTGAACCGCGTGTACGTCTGCAGTTGTTTCGGCATCACCGAACAGCAGGTGAAGCAGCACGCGGAGAGCGGCGCCTGCACGCCCCGGCAGATTGCCTCGGCCTGCAAGGCGGGCACGGACTGCGGTTCGTGTGTACGCCGGATCCAGGCGCTGCTGGGCCGCGGGGCCTGTCCCCGCCGTGAGCTCGCCGACCGGGGCAAGCCGGTTCTCTCCGCCCTGGACGGCCCCGACGGTCTCGAGGGTGTGGACGGTCTGGAAGAAGCCGCTTAGCTTCCGGCTGTCGCTCGGCCCTCCATGTCAGCTGTCCGGCTGTTTGATGACCTGCGCGATGTAGAGCGCCTCACCGAGCTGTTCCACCAAATCCAGCTGGGTGTCCAGGTAGTCGATGTGCTCCTCCTCGTCCTTGAGGATCGACTCGAAGATGTTTGCGGACGTGATGTCGCTCTTGTCCCGCATGACCTTGATCCCGCGCCTGAGCCGGTCGATCGCCTCGACCTCGACCTGCCGGTCGGCCTCGAACATCTCCTTCACGGTCTGTCCCACTCGCACATGGAAGAGCCGCTGGTAGTTCGGCAGCCCCTCCAGGAAGAGGATGCGGTCGGTGAGCACCTCCGCATGCCTCATCTCGTCGAAGGACTCGTCCCGTGTGTGCTTGGCGAGCTTGTACCAGCCATAGTTCTCCTGCATCTTCGCGTGCAGGAAGTACTGGTTGATCGCGGTCAGCTCACCGGTGAGCTGCTCGTTGAGGAATTCGATGACCTCCGGATCGCCCTGCATTGCTCGGGCTCCTTCCAAGCGGGGACTGGCCGGTTGCGCCGCATGATTGCACTGGCGTCCGAAGGCGTCCAGTAAGTTCACGCTTAGTATGAGTTGCCCGAATCGGGTGCGGGCTGGTCATGTGCACCCTCCGCCGTCTGTCAGGATGGAGTCATGGGTCATCCGGTGGAGCGCGAGTCTCGAGAAGCAGCACGGTCCGAGCTTCCGCCGGGACAGCGACTGCAGCGGGGATGGCCGGTCACCCACTACGGCCCCGTCCCCAAGTTCCGATCCGAACGCTGGGAGTTCAGGGTCTTCGGCGCCACCGCCGACGGCGAGAAGCACTGCTGGAACCACGAGGAGTTCACGTCGCTGCCGTACGCGACCGTCGTGGCCGATCTGCACTGCGTCACGAAGTTCAGCATGGTCGGGGCCGAATGGGGCGGTATTCCGGCTCGTACGGTCCTGGAGATCGCGCCGCCCGCGCCCGCGGTCACGCATGTCATGGTCTGGGCGGAGTACGGATTCAGCTCGAACCTGCGCCTCGCCGACTTCGCCTCGGACCGCACGATCTTCGCCACCCACAAGGACGCCGAGCTGCTCACCGCGGAGCACGGCTTCCCGCTGCGCCTGATCGTTCCGCACCTGTACGCCTGGAAGGGTCCCAAGTGGGTCCGCGGCGTCGAGTACATGACCGCCGACCGTCGCGGCTTCTGGGAGGAGCGCGGCTATCACAACATCGGCGACCCCTGGAAGGAACAGCGCTACTCCTACCAGGAGGAGCCCGGAGACGGCCCCGAGCTCTGACCCCTGGTGAGTGCGCCGGTCAGCCGTGGTACCGGTGCACCACCGCATGACCCTTGCCGCGGCCGATCATCCACTTGTTGACGGGCGCGGTGAGGACGAAGGCGAGGGCGAGCGAGACCGCGAGCGAGCCCCAGAAGAGCGCATCGTCGAGATGGGCCTCCATCGCGGACGGCCACAGCGCGATCACGCCGTTGTCGATCAGCTCCATCACGGCGATGGAGAGCGTGTCCGCGGCGAGGGCGACACGGACGGCCGTCCGGACGTCGACGCCCGATCCGAGGACGCCGCGCAGGGTGAGCGAGTAGCCGAAGAAGAAGGCGAGCGCGATCGCAAGGAGCATGGTCGGGCCGTTGCCCCACCCCGCCGCCGTGCCGATCACCATGCCGAGTACCTCACCGATGGCGCACCCGGTGAGACAGTGCAGGGTGGCCCGGGCGGTCATCGGCCAGGTCGCTCCGTCGGCGCCGTGAACGTGCCCGTGGTGGACGTGCCCGGAGTGAGATGCGTGGTCCGTGTGTGTCTCGTGCTGCATGGCCGGCCCCCGGTTGTCAGGCTGAGATTCCTGTCGCCACACAGAACCGTATACCCCATGGGGGTATTCCGGCAGCCCCCGGTTCAGCCGTCCCGCAGCTTCTTCAGGCGCTCCACGTCGGCCGCGTGCCCCTCCTTGCCGCCCGGCGTCTCGATGATCAGGGGTACGCCCTCGGTGGCGGGGTGGGTCATCAGCGCGCGGAACGGCTCCTCGCCGATGTGCCCGGACCCGATGTTCGCGTGGCGGTCCTTGTGGGCGCCGACCACGTCCTTCGAGTCGTTCGCGTGGATCAGCTTGAGTCGTCCCTCGCCCACGGTCTCGACCAGCAGGTCCAGCGTCCGGTGCATCCCGCCCGGCCCGGTCAGGTCGTGCCCGGCCGCGAAGACATGGCAGGTGTCGAGGCACACTCCCAGCCTGGGGTGCGCGTCGAGGGCCTCGAAGTACGGCCCGAGGTCGCCGGTGCGCGAGCACAGGGAGGCACCCTGGCCCGCGGTCGACTCCAGCAGAAGGAAAGGGTCGTCGTCGTGTGTCAGCTCGTCGAGCAGGGGGAGCAGACGCTCGCGCACCTGTTTGAGGGCGACGGCTCGGTCGCGGCCGCCGGTGGCGCTGCCGGTGTGCACGACGACGCCCAGCGCCCCGATCTCCCGGCCCCGGCGCAACGAGTGCCGCAAGGACTCCACGGACCGCTCGGCCGTCGCTTCGGTGTGCGAGCCGAAGTTGATCAGGTACGGCGCGTGGACGTACGCCGGTATCGACTCGAGGGCACACGCGGTCCGGAATTCCTCGTCCTGCCGCGGATTGCCGGCAGGCGTCGCCCAGCCGCGCGGATTGGCGACGAAGACCTGCACGGTCTCGGCCCCGAGATCGCGTGCGTAGCTCAGTCCGACCGAGTTCAGACCGCCGGCCACGGGGACATGGCTGCCGATGGGATGGCGAGCGACACCGGATGTGCCGAGGGAACCACGGGACTGCTGAGTTCTCACCCTTCAAGGGTGTCATGCGCCCCGAGGCGCCCCGTCAGCGGATCTTGATCGTGATTGTCGACCCCTTGGGCGCCTTCTCGCCGCCCTCGACCGACTGGCTCTTGACCGTGTCGCCGAACAGGCCGAGCAGCCCACGGTCCTCCTCGACCTGGAAACCCGCGGCCTCCAGGGCCTTCTTCGCGTCGTCGGCGTTGTCTCCCACCACGTCGGGGACCTCCACCTGCTCGCGGCCCTTGGAGATCGTCAGTGTGACCGTGTCGCCCTCGCCGACCTCCTTGCCCGCGCCCGGCGACTGCTCGGCGACCTGTCCGGCGTCGAACTCCGACATGATCCGGGTGTCGGCGATCTTCACCTGCAGGCCCTCGTCGCGCAGTTGCGCCGTGGCGTCGTCGACGGAGCTGCCCGTGACGTCGGGAACCTCCACGGGGCTGCCCTTGCTCACGGTGAGCGCGATCGCCGAACCGCCGTGGCGTTCGGTGCCCGCCTCCGGATCCGTGCCGATCACGAAGCCCTTGGGCACGGCCTCGCTGAAGGCACGCGTGACCATGCCCGCGACCAGTCCGTGCCGCTCGAGTGTGGCCTGCGCCTTCTCCAGCCGGTAGCCCTTCAGATCGGGGACTTCGACCGTCTCGGGGCCGTCCGAGACGGTCAGCGTCACCGAGTCGTGGGAGCGGATCCGGGCGCCCGTCTCCGGGTCGCTGCTGATCACCGTGCCGCGCCTGACCGTGTCGCTGTAGGCGTGCTTGACCTGCTTGACCTCGAGCCCGGCCTGCTCGAGCCGGTCCCGGGCCTCCGCCTCGGTCTTCGCCAGCAGCGGGGGGACCTTGGTGAACTGGCCGGAGTTTATGTACCAGACGCCGGAGCCCACACCGAACAGCACCAGCACGGCGAGGACGATCGCGAGCACCCCCCGCCGGGGACGTCCGCGGCGCACGGCGGGCCCGGGCGGAGGCATCTCGAGCCGGCTCGTCCGGTTGAGCACCGCCGTCCCGTCCTGGTCGACCGGGCGGGCGGGGAGCAGGCGCGGGATCACGCTTGTGCGGTCCTCCGCGTTGTCGTGCTGCTGCGTGACAGCCTGTGGTGGTGCCGCCTCCAACTGCTCGGCGGTCAGTGCGCCGCGCGCATCGCGGAGCTGACCGAGCAGGGCCACCGCGTCGGCCGGGCGCAGCCGCGGGTCGCGCGCGGTCGCCGAGGCGACCAGATCGTCGAGTTCGACGGACAGGCCGGGCACGGCGGCAGACGGCGGCGGCACGTCCTCGTTGAGGTGCTGGTACAGCACCTGGGCGGGGGAATCGCCGTGGTGGGGCTTGCCGCCGGTGAGCATTTCGTAGAGGAGGACCCCGCACGCGTACACGTCGACCCGGGGGTCGGCCGCGCCCTGCTCGATCTGCTCCGGTGCCAGATAGGAGACCGTGCCGAGGACGGCGCCCGTCGTGCTCGTGACGGTGTCCACGGCCCGGACGAGCCCGAAGTCGGCCACCTTGACCCGTCCGTCGTCCCCTATGAGAACGTTCTCCGGCTTCATGTCGCGATGCACGAATCCGGCGCGGTGGGCGGCGCCCAGGGCGGCCAGTACCGGCTCGAGGATGTCCAGGGCGGCGCGCGGTTGCAGCGCCCCGCGCTCGCGCAGCACGTCGCGCAGGGTGCAACCGGCGACATACTCCATGGCCAGGTAGACGTACGACCCGTCGGTGCCCTGGTCGAAGACCTGCACCACGTTCGGGTGCGCGAGGCGCGCGACCGACTTGGCCTCGCGTATGAAGCGCTCGACGAACGAGCCGTCGGCGGCCAGCGTCGGGTGCATCACCTTGAGCGCCAGGACACGGTCGAGGCGGGTGTCCACGGCCCGGTAGACCGTGGCCATCCCGCCGACCGCGATACGCGCGTCCACGCGGTAGCGGCCGTCGAGCACCTGCCCGACGAGAGGGTCCTGAAGGGTCGTATCCACGCAGGTGAGTCTACGAGGGCATAACGACACGCCCGGCTGTTACCGCCGCACCGGGGTACGACTGCATCCGACCTGTGACGCACACCGCACCTGTGTGCGGCCCGCGGCGGCCCGTCTCAGAAGGCGGGCCGCTCCGGGTCCAGACGGGCGACGCCCTCCATGGGGGACGACGCCTGAGCGAAGTGCCGGCGGGGGATGCGGCCCGCTCTGAGCGCGAGCCGCCCCGCCTCCACCGCGTGCCGCATCCCCTCCGCCATCAGCACCGGTTCCTGCGCCCGGGTGACCGCCGAGGCGAGCATCACACCCGCGCACCCCAGCTCCATCGCGAGCGCCACGTCCGATGCCGTTCCCGCTCCCGCGTCCAGGATGACCGGCACGCGCGCGTGCTCCACGATCAGCTGGAAGTTGTGCGGGTTGCGGATGCCGAGACCGGAGCCGATCGGCGAGCCGAGCGGCATGATCGCGGCACAGCCGACGTCCTCCAGCTTCCGGGCGAGGACGGGGTCGTCGTTCGTGTACGGCAGCACCGTGAAACCGTCGTCGACGAGCGTCTCGGCCGCGTCCAGCAGCTCGATGGGGTCGGGCAGCAGGGTCCGCTCGTCGGCGATGACCTCCAGCTTGACGAGATCCGTGCCGAGCGCCTCGCGCGCGAGGCGGGCGGTGAGCACGGCCTCGCCCGCGGTGAAACAACCCGCGGTATTGGGCAGCACCCGGATGCCCAGCTTCTCCAGCACGGAGAGGACCGAGCCGTGGACCGAGGCGTCGACGCGCCGCATCGCGACCGTCGTCAGCTCCGTGCCGGACGCCACCAGCGCCCGCTCGAGCACATCCAGGCTGGGCGCACCGCCGGTGCCCATGATCAGCCGGGACGAGTAGGTCGTACCACCGAGGACGAAGGGATCGTCGGCCACGGTCAGCCTCCTTGGACGGCGGTGAGGATCTCGACGCGGTCCCCCTCGGAGAGGGGTGTCGAGGACCATTGCGTGCGCGGGACGACGGTTTCGTTGAGGGCGGCGGCCACGCCGGAGGGGGCCGTGGTCAGGATCCCCACCACGGCGTCGAGCGCGGTGCCGGGGGCGATCCGGCGGGGCTCGCCGTTGACCGAGATGTTCATGCAGGCTGCTCCGTGAGTGCGGCGGCGAACCGCCCGGGGGTGAAGGGGCGGGCCTCGTCGGGGAGCTCGCCGGTGGTCAGGACGTGCGCCATGACGTCGCCGGTGACGGGGGTGAGCAGGATTCCGTTGCGGAAATGCCCGGTGGCCAGCAGCAGGCCGTCCAGCTTTGTCGGTCCGAGCAGCGGCGCGTTGTCCGGCGAGCCCGGACGCAGTCCGGCACGGGTCTCGGTGAGCGGCAGCTCGGTGATGCCGGGGACCAGCTCGTGCGCGTCCCGCAGCAGCTCGTAGACGCCGCCCGCGGTGACCGTCGTGTCCCAGCCGAGCTCCTCGCTGGTGGCACCGACGACCAGCTCCCCGTTCTCGCGCGGAACCAGGTAGACCTGGCTGCCGCGGACGACGGCGCGCACGGTACGGCTCAGGAACGGCGCGTACCGCTCGGGCACGGTCAGTCGCAGCACCTGGCCCTTCACGGGCCGCACGGGTGGCAGGACCTCGTCCGGGACGCCCTCGAGCCGCCCGCTGAGGCTGCCCGCGGCGAGGACGACCTGTCCGGCCGCGAGCTCGCCGCCATGGGTCCCGACTCCGGCGGCCCGGTCCTGTACCACCGTCAGCCGCTCGGCCCACACCCGGTGGAAGACGACCCCGGCGCGTTCACACGCGATGACCAGGGCCGCGGCCAGCCGGCGCGGGTCGATCTGGTGGTCTCCGTCGACCCTCAGGCCCCCGCGCACGTCCGGCGCGAGCATCGGTTCCAGGCGACGGCACTCGCGTCCGTTCAGCCACTCCGACGCGAGGCCGGACCGCTGCTGCAGTGCGTGCAGTTCCCGCAGATGGGCGCGGTCGTCGGCGTCCAGCGCGACCGCCAGCGTGCCGCACCGGCGGTAGCCGAGGTCCTGGCCGGTGGCCTCGGTCAGCTCGTCGGCGAAGTCCGGGTAGCGGCGCGCGGACTCCAGGTTGAGGCCGAGCAGCGTCTGCTCCCCGTAGTGCAGTTCGGTGACGGCGGCGAGCATACCGGCGGCCACCCGGGCGGCTCCGCCGCCCGGCTCGGGATCCACCACGGCGGTGGAGAACCCGCCCTGAGCAGCCCGCCAGGCGGTCACCAGCCCGATGATCCCGCCCCCGACGACGAGGACATCTGACGTGGGTGTAGGCGACATGGGCGTCCAGCCCCCTCCCTTCGCCGGTATGACCCGGATCAGGTTCGTACGGTCGGAGGCCGCCAGCCTCCCTCTCAGCCCGGTGCGTCCAGGCTCCCGCGAGTGCTTTACGTCGGCCACCCTAGCCGGTGCCGTTTGCCTCGGTAAGGGAGCCTCCGTACACGGCCCGATCGCCCGACGGCCTGACCTTCGCCCTCGTAGCGGACCAGGCACCCGGTCAGGTCGGGACCCGCACCCGGTTCACCTGCCACGGGCAGGACGGCGGTATCTGGGCCGAATACGCCGGTGGCGACGTCGTACGCGGCCGTTTGGTGGGTACACGGAACGGTGACCGCCTCGACTTTTCAGCAGGGGTTCGAGCACGTCCGGACCGTAAAGCAGGGCGTCGCGGTGAACGGCGGCCCGAGAGTGTCGGGCCGGCTCGCGCAGCGCTCCCCGCCGAGTCAGGCACCGCGTCGGGTCGACTGATTTCCCCTGGATTTCGCTCAGCCCCCTTGGCTGTCGGGCGTACTGCGCAACAGAGGTAGGGGACTTGGTGCTTGGGCAGTTGTGCACATCGCGAAGCATGCAGGGATAGGGGGCCAAACACGAGGCCGAGCGAGGCAGCCGCACCAAGACGCTCCCGGACGGTGGTGGACTGCTCCGGAGACGAATGAGCTGGTCAGGTGGCCTCGACCCAAGGTCACAGGGGGTCTGATCCCGTTCGGGACGAAGGGGTCGCGGTCTCAATCGCCGCTCAATCCAGGGCGGTCCGCCGGTGTCCGTCGAAGTCCTGCAGGCCCTCTGAGCAGGCATGCATGCCCCGTGGTGGACAGTGCTGGACGGGCGCGGACCAAGATCAACTCGTGATGCGTATGTCCCTGCTTCGGGAAATTCAACGCCCCTGCTGCCCGCGCGATAGACGGGGTTCGGTCTCGCGGATGTGAGCGAAGGACGAACGGGCGACGAGGTGCGCGCCAGGGAACACGGCCCCGGAAGACTGACCACCCTTTGGAACGTCAGTGAGTGGAGGGGTGGGTGGGCTCCGCTGTGTGCTGTGCCGCGGGCGTCCACGTGAGTGCGAGCAGTGCCGCGTCGTCGTGCGTGCAACCGTCGGCGTAGTCGTACGCGTCCTGCTGAACCCAGTTGAGGAGGGGGCCGGGGTCGACGGGTCCAGGGTGGGTGCGCAGATAGTGGGTGAGGCGGCAGGGGAGGGGGTAGAAGTCGCCGGCCACGTCGCGGGCCTCGGTGAGTCCATCGGTGTACATCAAGAGGCTATCGCCGGGCTGGAGACGGGTGTCGGCGGTGGCAGCACTGGTGCGCGGGGCGTCGGGGTCGGGCGGCGGGTTGCGCAGGCCGAGCGGCAGTCCCGGCGGTACGGGGAGTTCGAGCACGGTGTCGCCGTTCAGGATGAGCGGCGCCGGGTGTCCGCACGACAGTGCGTGCGTGCGTCCGTCGGGGTGGATCTCGACCAGGAACGCGGTGACGAAGGCCTCGACGTCGTCGAGGTGGCGGTGGAGGCTGGTCTCGAGCCGGTGGGCGAGGCCGTCGAGGTTGGGGCGGTCGTAGGCGGCCTCGTGGAAGGAGCCGAGGACGGCGGAGGCGGTGGCCACGGCGTCGAGTCCTTTGCCGCGGACGTCGCCGATGAGGGCGCGTACGCCGTGGTCGGTGTCGGCAACGGCGTACAAGTCGCCTCCGATGCGGGCGTACTGGGCGGCGGCGCGGTAGCTGGCGGCGATGCGGAACGGCCCGACGGTGGCAGGCGGCGGGCGCAGCACCGCGCGTTGTGCGGTTTCGGCGACGGAGGTGACCTCGCGCAGCCGGGCGGTCTCGCGATCGCGGCGGTAGACCACGAAGCAAGCGACGGCCGCGACGGCGAGGATCGTCGCGGCGGCTCCGGCCGTGGTGTCGATGCGCTCGTGGGCAAGCGGCAGGAAGGCCCAGCGGGTGGCGAAGGCCACCACGGCTGAGCCAATGATCATCGCCGGGCCGAAGGCCAGGGCGACGACGAGGGGGATCGCCAACAGGAACATGGGCACGTACGCGCCCGTGCCGACTTCCAGGCCGACCGCGAGGGCATACAGCAAGACGGCGGTCGTCAGGGCGGCGGCACGGGCGGCCCGTGGCGCTCTCGAGCTGACATCACTGGTGCGTGTTGGCACGTGCCACGCTCCTCGGGGCCACCGCTACCCACTGTCCGGGCGCCGGTATGTCTCTCGTATGTGCAGTCGTCGGCAGGCCGAGGTAGCTGGTGCAGAGCCAGTCTATGGCGTCGGGGATCGAGGCGGCGGGCACTGCCCAGGCGTCGTAGCCGCTTGCCGCTTGCGCTTGTCGCGAGCGTGCGTGGGAAGGCCGCGAAGTGGCTCTGGCCTGCGGGCCCACAAGTGACAAGCGACAAGCCGGCACTCGCTCAGTGCGCCCCGAGCGGGGCCGTCTATGGGCCGTCCGAGGGTGGCCGGCGACGACAGGTAACGACGGACGACGAGCAATACGACGCTGGTCACACGGGTATGGCGTAACACCATTGCGGGTAAGCGATAGCCCTCACGAGACTATGGTGATCAGGTGGAGCAGACGCAGGCACGGGGCGATTCGGCACGGCGCGTCGTCGTCGTGGGCGCGGGCATGGCCGGGGTGCAGACCGCGGTCGCCCTGCGGGAACAGGGCTTCAGAGGCCGGGTGACGCTGATCGGCGCGGAGCCCCACCCGCCGTACGACAGGCCGCCGTTGTCCAAAGCCGTGCTGCTCGGAAAGGCCGAGGGCTCCGCCTTCGACGTCGACTTCGAGGCCCTGGACATCGAATTGCGACTGGGCTGCGATGTGCTCGGCGTACGTCCCGACGACCATGAGCTGGACACCGCCGAGGGGCCGGTCCCGTACGACGTCCTGGTCGTCGCGACCGGCGCCGAGCCGATCCGGCTGCCCGGCGCGGAGGGCGTGCCCGGGGTGCATCTGCTGCGCACGCTGGACGACGCCGAGCGGCTGCGCCCGGTCCTCGCCGAACAGCACGACGTCGTGGTCGTGGGCGCCGGCTGGATCGGCGCCGAGTTCGCCACCGCCGCGCGCGAGGCGGGCTGCGCGGTCACCGTGGTGGAGGCCGCCGACCGGCCGCTCGCCGGGGCGCTGCCCGCGGACGTGGCCGCGCCGATGACGGCGTGGTACGCGGACAGCGGAGCCGAGCTGCGCACCCACGCGCGCGTGGAGCGCATCGAGCCGGGGGCCGTGGTGCTCGACGACGGTTCGCGGGTGCCCGCCGGCGCGGTGGTCGTGGGCATCGGGGCGCGTCCGGCGACGCGGTGGCTCGCCGGGTCGGGCATCGCCCTCGGAGCCCAGGCCGAGGTGCTGGCCGACGACCATCTGCGCACCTCGCTGCCGGATGTGTACGCGGTGGGGGACTGCGCGTCCTTCCCGTCGGGGCGCTACGAGGAGCGCCTGCTGGTCCATCACTGGGACAACGCCCTCCAGGGCCCGCGCACGGTGGCCGCGAACATCATCGGGGAGACACCGGTGGCGTACGACCCGGTGCCGTACTTCTGGTCGGAGCAGTTCGGCCGCTTCGTCCAGTACGTGGGCCACCACGCGGCCGCCGACACGACGGTGTGGCGCGGTGACCCCGAGGGCGCGGCCTGGGCGGTCTGCTGGCTGCGCGCGGGACGGCTGGTCGGCCTCCTGGCGGTGGGCCGCCCCCGGGACCTCGCCCAGGGCCGCCGTCTGATCGAGGCGGGCACTCCCATGGACCCCGACCTCCTGTCCGACCCGTCGCGCCCCTTGAAGGAGGCGACGGCGTGATCGCGCCCGCGGTTCACGCGAAGCCCCTGGTGACAGCCCCGATGGCAGGTGGCGTGTCCACCGCTGGAGGCAACCGTGCCCCTTCCGGAGGCGCCCCGCTTCCGACTGTCGGTCCGGGATGGCACGCTTGATCCCGTGACCGAGATTGACGCAAAGATCGATGCTCTCGTCCCTGCCTGGCTCACCCTCCCCGACATCGCCGAAGCGCTCGGCGTCGAGGTGACCCGGGTACGGCAGCTGGTCAAGGAGGGCCAGCTCATCGCCGTACGCCGAGGTGAGAACCGGGCACTGCACGTCCCCGCCGCCTTCATCGACGGGGACAAGGTCGTCAAGGGCCTCTCCGGCACCCTGACGCTCCTGCGGGACGACGGCTTCACGGTGGAAGAGATGATCGAGTGGCTCTTCACCCCGGACCCGACCCTGCCCGGCACCCCCGCGCAGGCTCTCAGCGAGAATCGCGGCACGGAGGTGAAGCGCCGCGCGCAGGCGCTCGCCGTCTGACCCGATCCGAGAACAACCGTCCGGCGTACGGGCCGCGGTCCCCGGGCCACGGCCCCAGGGCCATCGCGCCCGCCTCGGCCCGTACGCCACCGACCACGGGGGGACCCACCGTGTCCGACTCAGGCCGCACCGCCCGGCTCGCCGACGCCCGCGTCTACCTGTGCACCGACGCCCGCAAGCGGCAGGGCGACCTCGTCGAGTTCCTCGACGAGGTCCTCGCCGGCGGCGTCGACATCGTGCAGCTGCGCGACAAGGGCATGGAGGCCGCGGAGGAGCTGGAGCACCTCCAGGTCTTCGCCGACGCCTGTTCCCGTCACGGCAAGCTGCTGGCGGTGAACGACCGCGCGGACGTCGCCCACGCCGCCGCGTCCGACGCCCTGCACCTCGGCCAGGGGGACCTCCCCGTACCTGCGGCCCGTGCCGTCCTCGGCGACGCCGTCCTCATAGGCCGCTCCACACACACCGAGGCGGAGGCGGAGGCCGCCGCCGTCCAGGAGGGCGTGGACTACTTCTGCACCGGGCCCTGCTGGCCGACTCCCACCAAGCCTGGTCGTCCCGCCCCCGGCCTCGGCCTGGTCCGCCACACGGCCGCCCTCGGAACCGACCGCCCCTGGTTCGCCATCGGCGGCATCGACCTGGGCAACCTCGACGAGGTCCTGGAGGCGGGTGCCCGCCGGGTGGTCGTCGTCCGCGCCCTCACGGAGGCGGACGACCCGGGCGCGGCGGCGTCGGAGTTCGCGAAGCGGCTGCGTACGGCCTAGCGCACCCGGTTCTGTCCGATGGGTGGACAACAAGTCGACAATCCGGGCAAATTTCCAGCATTCTGTTGGGGGACCGCCGCCCCCTGGCTAACCTGCGACTATGGCCCTTGGAACCCCGTCCACGAGGACTGATCGCGCGCGGACGGTGCGCGACATCCTCGCCACCGGCAAGACGACGTGCTCATTCGAGTTCTCGGCGCCGAAGACCCCCAAGGGCGAACGAAACCTCTGGAGTGCGCTGAGGAGGGTGGAGGCGGTCGCCCCGGACTTCGTCTCCGTCACGTACGGGGCCGGCGGTTCCACCCGCGCGGGCACGGTCAAGGAGACCGAGCAGATCGTCTCCGACACGACGCTCACCCCGGTCGCCCACCTCACTGCGGTCAACCACTCCGTCGCGGAGCTGCGCAACATCATCGGCCAGTACGCGGACGCCGGGATCCGCAACATGCTCGCCGTCCGCGGCGACCCGCCCGGCGACCCCATGGGCGAGTGGGTGGCGCACCCCAGCGGCCTGACCTACGCGGCCGAACTCGTCCACCTCATCAAGGAGTCGGGGGACTTCTGCGTAGGTGTCGCCGCCTTCCCCGAGATGCATCCACGCTCCCTGGACTGGGACACGGACGTCGCCCACTTCGTCGCCAAGTGCCGGGCCGGCGCCGACTACGCGATCACACAGATGTTCTTCCAGCCGGAGTCGTATCTGCGCCTGCGCGACCGGGTCGCGCAGGCGGGTTGCGCGACCCCGGTCATCCCCGAGGTCATGCCCATCACCAGCGTGCGGATGCTGGAGCGGCTGCCGCAGCTGAGCAATGCCGCCATCCCCGCAGGACTGAAAGAGCGGATCCTCACAGCGAAGGACGATCCCGCGGCTGTACGCTCGGTCGGCATCGAGTTCGCCACAGGGTTCTGCGCGAGGCTGCTGGCCGAGGGAGTCCCCGGACTGCACTTCATTACACTCAACAACTCCACGGCGACGCTGGAAATCTACGAAAATCTGGGTCTGCACCATCCACAGCAGGCCTAGACCCGCCGCACCCGCATACGACACACTGCGTAGCGGCCACTGGGAGAGGGGCGTACATGGGCTGGACGGTCCTCTATATTGCGTTCGGCATCGTCGCGTTGTGGCTGCTAGGCGAGGTGCTGCTGCAGTACAAGGCGCGCCTGCGCTGGCGACTGCTCGCCTTCGTCGGCTTCCTCGGTGTCGTCTTCGGCGTGCTGATCCCCTCCGTGGTGGTCATCGGTCTCGGAGCAGCCGCGTTCGCGATCGGGCAGACCTACGTCACACTGTCGTTCCGCCGCGGCTTCGCGGCCGGCTGGGCGGTCGGCCACCGCCCGCGCGAGGACGACGAGGGAGGCAGCAAGCGACGCCGGGGCGAACCTGCCTACGAGGAGGAGGCGGAGGACTCCGAACTCGAGTCGACGGCTGCCGGAACGTACCGCCGGGACGACGGGTACGACGAGGACCGTGAGAACGTCTTCGGCCGGCAGCAGCCCGCGGAAACCCCTGCCGAGGGGACCGCTGTGTACGAGCCGCAGCCGATGCCCGAGGACACCGGTTCCTACGGCGTCTACAGCCACGAGGCGTACGCCGCCGCGGCCGACGCGCCCTACGCCGGCGCCGGCCAACCCCAGGACCAGCAGGCCTACGCGTACGACGGTCACTCCGCGTACGGCCAGCAGCAGTACGGCTACGACAACGGTCAGCAGCAGTACGCCGCCTATTCCGACCCGTACGGCACGCAGACCTACGCCGGCGCGTACGACCCGTCCTATGGCGGGCAGCAGCAGTACGGCCAGCAGGAGTACGGCCAGCAGTACGGCCAGGATCAGTACGCCACGGGCACCTACGGCGAGACCCCGCCCGGCGGCGTCTGGGTTCCTCAGCAGCGCACCACCGAGGACGCATACGGCGGTGAGCTGCCGCCGGAGCAGCAGTACCCGTACCAGCAGGGCAACGGCACCACCCAGCCGCACGGCTACGACGAGCAGTACCGCTACTGAGCGGCCGCGCCCACCGGCCCCCTCACTGCGAACCCCGGAAGCCGGGTCCCTCCACGATCAGTCCGGCGACCAGGGCGCCCGACATCCCGGCATGGGGGAGGCCGCCGCCGGGATGGGACCAGCCGCCGACCGTGAACAGGCCCGGTACGCGGGTGGTGTTGGACGGCTGCAGCAGACGGCCCCCGGCCGCGGCCAGGGCAGGTGCCGGGACCGCGCCGTCGGGCACACCGGTGTCCTCGGCGACGTCGGCGGCCGTGCGCACCTCGTGCCACAGAAGCCGGTCACGGAGATCCGGTACCGCGCGCGCGGCGGCTTCGAGTATCCGGTCCACGTCGGGCTCCGACACGGTCTGGCCGGAGGGCACCGTGACCGTCAGTGTGACCGCCTCGTGCCCGGTGTCGGGCACCAGCGTGGGGTCGTCCGGGCTCAGCACCGTCACCGTCGGATCGGCGGGATGCCCGGTGGGCTCGCCGAAGATCCCCTCCAGCTCGCCCTCGCGGTCGGGGGTGTGGACCACCGTCCGGTGCACGGCGCCCTCGGGACGCCCGCCGCGCAGCGCCAGCAGTACCGTCAGCCGGCTGGGCATGCCCCGCTGCGGTGCGACGTCGCCCGCGTCCCGCGCGGCTGCCGTGCCGGGCAGGAGACGGTCGAGGACGGCAGGCGCCACTCCGGCCACCACATGGTCCGCCTCCACGACGGACCGGCCCGCCAGCTCCACTCCCGCCGCCCGGCCGTCCTTCTCGACGATCCCGGTGACCTCGGCACCGAAGACGAACTCCACCTTCCGAGCCACGCACCGCTCGTACAGGGCACGCGCCAACTCCCGCATGCCTCCGCGCACATACCAGGTGCCGAAGGCATGCTCCATGTACGGCAGCACGGCCGCGCTCGCCGGAGCGGTCCGGGGATCCAGGCCGTGGGCGAGGGCATGGCTCTCCAGAAGGGCCGCCAGCCGCGCGTCGCGCAGCTCCCAGTCGCCGATCTCGGCGAGCGTGCCGGCCCGCCGGGTGCGCAGGAGCTTCCTGTGCGGCACCGCCGGATAGGGCTCGCGCTCGGCGAGCATCGCCCGGTCGGGCCACAGCGGCTCCTCCAGGAGCGGCCGGCGGGTGCGGTCCCACGCCTCGCGGGCCCGCACCAGGAAGTCGCCCCAGCGCTTGCCCGCGCCCGCGCCGAGCGCCGCGTCCAGCGCCGACACGGTCCCCGCGCGTGAGGCGTTCGGCAGCGAGACCTCCGTGCCGTCAGCGAAGACGTGCCGGGACGCGGGATCCACCTGGACCAGCTCGACGCAGGCCTCCAACGGCTCCTTGCCGGTCTTGACGAACAGATCGCGATAGACCGCGGGCAGCGGCAACAGGCCCGGGCCGGTGTCGAAGCAGAAGCCTTCGCGCGTGAAACGGCGCACCGCGCCGCCGTACGTCTCCGTGCGCTCGTACACCACCACCCGGTGGCCCGCGACGGCCAGCCGGGCAGCGGCCCCCATCGCGCCCGTCCCGGCGCCGATCACCGCAATCCGTGCCATGTCGGTGACCTTATCGGCCACCCCCGACAGTCCGGCCACGGGCCTGTGACCAGCAGGCTCGCCGGGCCGTGCATCGGTCTGAGCCCCGGTGGGGGAGTAGCGGCGCGGACGCGATCGTCACCAGCGGGCGCCGGCGCGTGCTGGGGGTGAGTGCCCAGGTCTGAGTATCCGTACCTGGCCGACGAGTTGAGTACGCGCACGGATGGGGTCCGACCTGCGCGAACGAGAGAGTGGAGACACGGAGAGGGACGCGGCTCCGGTACCGCCGACACGGGGCGGCGGAACGGTGCCCACCCTTGCCGCTCCTTCCGCCGGCCCGGTTCGGCGGAAGCGAGGCACGGGGGACCCGGGGGACTGACCGAACGAGGGTCCGACGGGGAGCACGACGGAGCGCCGGTTCGAGGCGGCAGGCGGGGGACGCGGCCGTCCGGACCGGCACTTCCGTGCGTCGGGTGTCCTAACGGCTGCCGCTCACACGGCCCTGGAGCAGCCGCGACAGCGCCGCGTGGACGTCGTCCAGGGAGCGCTCCGGCTGGAAGGACTGCCAGTCCAGGGCCGCCACCAGGACCATGCCGACCAGCGCGGCCGCCGTCAGCGGGACGTCGATCTCGTCGCTGAACTCGCCGTTCGCCACGCCCGCACGCAGCACGTCCTCTATGACCGCGACGACCTGCTGCCGCACCACCATGAGCGTGGACTGCCAGGCCCGGTTGGTGCGCCACAGCTCGGCCACATACAGCTGTGTGAAGGCCGGGTAGCGGGCGATGAAGCCGAGCCCCGCGCGGATCATCGCGTCCAGGGCGTCCACTTTCGTGCCGCCGGCCAGGTCCGTCTGCTCGGCCGCCTCGCGCAGGGACGCGGTGAGCAGTCCCACGCCGTGCCGCAGCAACTCCTCGAAGAGGACGGACTTGCTCGCGAAGTTGTAGTAGACCGTGCCCTTGGCGACACCGGCACGTTCGGCGATCTCGTCCACGGTGGTGGCGGAGAACCCCTGCTCCGCGATGAGGGTGACGGCCGCCTCGTAGAGCTTCTGCCGGGTCGCCTCGCGGCGGCTCGAGCCGCCTCCCGTTGCGGTGGTGCTGCGTTCCATGGCGTTGATTCTCACAGGACCCGCGGCATCCGAGGACACGGGCCCGGTCGTGCTTGTCACAGGTTCAGCTCCGGATGCAGCCGGTCGAGGGTCCACATCTGCCGACGGCGGGCCGACAGGGTGGTGAGCGTCAGGGCGCCCGCGGTGAACGCCACCAGGACAGCGCACGCCTGCCACACGGCTCCGAGCCCCCCGCCCGTGATGAGCCTTCTGAGCGCCTCGACGACGTAACTCATGGGCAGGAAGGGGTGGATCGCGTTGAAGAAGCCGGGACTGGTCTGCACGGGGTACGTGCCGCCCGCGGACGTCAACTGGAGCATCAGCAGGGCGAGCACCAGAATCCGGCCCGCCGCCCCGAAGCGTGCGTTCAGCCACTGCACGAGTGCCGCGAAGCAGGCCGCCATCAGGAACAGGAACCCGATCGTCCCGGCCGCGCGCGCCATCCGCAGGCCGATCGCCCAGTGCAGCACCGCCATCAGCGCGGCCGTCTGCAGCACACCCACGGCGGCCACCGGCAGCCAGCCCGCCAGTGCGATCCGCCAGGCCGGGGCGCCTGCCGCCAGCGCGCGCCGGTTCAGCGGCGGGATCAGCATGTACGCCACCATCGCGCCCACCCACAGGGACAGCGGGATGAAGTACGGGGCGAAGCCGGTGCCGTAGTTAGGGGCCTTGTGCAGGTCCTCCGAGACGAGCCGCACCGGGTCGGACATGACCTGGGTGCGCAGGTCGCGGTCCTGCCTGCCGTAGTCGGGGATCTTCCCCGCGCCGTCGTGCAGCCCGCCGGCGAGCTTGCCGGAGCCGTCACCGAGCTTGTACATGCCTCCGTTGAGGTCGATCGCGCCGGTCTTGAGCTCGCCGACGCCCGCGTCCAGGCCGACCACCCCCGTGGCGGCGGTGCCGAGGCCGGTGTGCAGGGTGCCGGCCCCCTTGGCGACCGCGGCGGCACCCTTGTTGAGGGCGTTGATCTCGGCGACCGCGTCGTCGAGGTCGTCGGACAGGTGCGGCGCCGCTTCGGCGAGCGCCCGGGCCTGCCGCTGGAGGGTCGTGAGGTCCTTCTGCAGGGCGGTCATGTCGCCGTGGTAGTCCTGCACCACGCTGTTGACGTCCTCGGCGAGCCGTGCCGTCTGGGCCGCGGCGTCCTTCGCCTTCTTGAGGTCACCACAGGCGAGGTCGGGCAGGGGCTGCTCCACACAGCGCGTGGCGTAGACCGCGTCCAGCGTCTGCGAGGCCTTGTGGGTGCCGCTCCGCGCTATCGGCGCCGTCGTGACGAACGTCTCGAGGTGGTCGCTGATCACGCCCGCCGAATCGGCCACCAGAGTCGCGGTGTCGGCGATCTGCCGCCCGTTCTTCTTCAGGAAGGGCCGCACCTGGTCGGCCGCGTCGTCGACTCGGTCGGCGAGCTGCTGGGTCCCTTCCGCGACCTGCTGCGCGCCGTCCTGGAGGTCGCCCGCGCCCTTGTGGAGCTTCTTCAGGCCGCTCGACAGATTGCCGCTGCCCCGCTTGGCCTCCTTCAGCCCATCGGCGAGGTCTTTGGAGCCCTTCTCCGCCTTGCCGATCCCGCTCGTGAGCCGGTCGGCTCCCTCCGCGGCCTTCACCGTCGCCCCGTGGATGTCCGAGAACGAGATGAAGATCCTGTCGAGGAACGACCGGGACGCCTTCGTGGACGCGGCCGCCCGCACCTCGTTGAACACCGTCTTGGAGATCTGCCCGACGATGTAGTTGTTCGCGTCGTTCGTGCGCACCTGGAGCGCCCCCGTCTTCGGGGAGTCCCCGGAGCTGGAGGCAACCCGCGCGCTGAAGTCGTCGGGCATGGTCAGCGACAGGTAGTACGTGCCGTCCTCGACGCCCCGCCGGGCCTCGGCGGCGCTCACCTCGTGCCACTCGAAGGTGTCGCTCCGCCGCAGCCCCTTGACGAGGTCGTCCCCCACGGTGACCCGCCGGCCGGCCACACTCGCCCCGTCGTCGCTGTTGACGAGCGCCACGGGGATACGGTCGAGCCGCCCGTACGGGTCCCAGAACGACCACAGATACAGGGCGCCGTACAGCAGCGGCAGCAGCAGGAGCGCGACCAGTGCCGCGCGGGGCAGCCTTCCCCTGCCGAACCGCCTGAGCTCAAGCGCGGCCAGTCTCGGCGAGCGCATCCGCCGTCTCCTTGTCGTGGTCATCGCCGTCCCCGGACGGCTCGTCGGGGGCGGACTCCTTGTGCGTGTCCCGCTCGTCGGGCACGGCGTCCGAGCCGCTCTCCTCGCCGCGCCGTCCGCCGTCATCGGGAGCGGTCGACACCACGACCGCTCCCTTCGGGGCCTCGGCGCAGACGGCGACCACCGTCGTCCCCGCCGCGGCGAGCGACCTCAACAGGTCCCAGACCGCGTCCCGTTCGAGGGCCGAGAGCTTCAGGTCGGTGTCGTCCACGGCCAGCAGGCGCGGACGGCCGATCAGGGCCAGGGCCACGGACAACCGCAGCGCCTCGATGCGTTCCAGGTCGCGTACGGCCGTCCGGGAGCGCTTCGGCAGTGGCTCCAGGTCGAGACCCGCGGCGGCGAGGGCGGCGTCGATCCGCCGCGTCGCCCGGGCCGCCCGATCGGCGCGCGGGCGCAGCAGTGCACGCAGGGAGTCGCCGAAACGGCATTCCAGCAGGGCCCGTTCGCGCAGGTGCTCGCCGACGGTCAGTGCCGGGTCGAGGTCGGTGACGCCGGGCACGTGCGCGAGGGCGCTGATCCGGCGGACCGCGGACATGTCCCTCGGCAGCCGGTGCTCGCCGACCGTCACCCGCCCCTCGCCCGGCCTCATGCGCCCGGTGAGGGCGAGCAGCAGCGAGGTCCGGCCGGAGCCGGAGGGTCCGGCGATCGCGATGAGTGAGCCGGGTGCCGCGTCGAAGCCGACGCCCCGGAACACCCAGCCGCGCGGACCCTTCAGCCCGAAGTCCGCGGCACCGACGGCCACGCCGGGAACCGTCTCCCGCCCCTGTGTCTCCATGCCCTCTCTTCCCCCCGGCGGGCCGCCCCGTTGTGACGGCCCGCCTTGAACTGACTGGTCAGTACAAAAACTACCCCGAACTTCTGAGCGAAGCAAAAGCCCAGGTCAAAAGGGATTGTCAGTGCCGTACCTCACGATGGACGCATACGGCCACAGTGCCGTCACACAGACGACAGGAGGTTCGTCATGGCCAGTCACCACGCAGCCGCCGCACGCCGGCGCCGCGGCACCGGCCCTGCCCCCTCACTGACCGGCCCGGCGAGCGACGTGCACCCCGTGCTGCGCCGGGCCACGGCCCCGCCCGCCGCCCTCGACCTGCTCGCCCAGGCCCGCGCAGGACTCGACGAGGCGGCGGTCCTCGACACACCCAACGAGCGGTACGCGGCGGCCCATCTGGCGGCGCTGCGCACGGCAGCCGCGGTGCTCGCCGCGCGCGGGCGCCCGGAGCCCACGGCGCGACGCCGCGCCAAGATCAGGAGCGCCTGGGAAGTGCTCCCCGAGCTCGCGCCCGAACTCACCGAGTGGAGCGCGCTGTTCGCGTCCGGCGCCGCCCGCCGCGCTCGCGCCGAAGCCGGCATACAGGGCGCCGCCAGTACCCGTGACGCGGACGACCTGATCCGCGACGTGGCGATGTTCCTGCGCCTGGTCGAGCGGATGCTGGTGCTCCAGCCGGTGCTGCCGCAACCGCGGCGGGAGGAGGAGCGGGAGATGCCGGACGCCGGCTGAGCCGCCCGCCGTGGCGGGAGTCCCGGTGGGCGGCCGGTGCGGAGCTGCGCCGGGCACCGGTGGAGACGGCGCGCTGTTCGGCGGGTGGACAGGCCGCCGGTGGCAGCGCCCGAGGCAATAGGGTGGAGGCGCCTGCAGCCTTTCGACCTGGTACCGAGGTGGGAGGGCCGTCCGATCGCTCCGCCTTGCACGAGGCGGTGCCACGCCGAGGAGTCAACTGCCGTGTCGGACCCGCTGCGCCCCCGCGCCTCTCTCCGTACCGCCGTCGTCTGGGATGTCCTCCAGGACGCCCTGGACCGCCGCGTCAAGGCCACGGGGCGGGACGTGCTGGATGTCCTCGACACCGGTGGCGGCAGCGGTCACTTCGCGGTGCCCGTCGCCCGCCTCGGCCACCGCGTCACCGTCGTCGACCCGAGCCCGAACGCCCTGTTCGCGCTGGAGCGCAGGGCCGCCGAGGCCGGTGTCGCCGACCGGGTGCAGGGCGTCCAGGGAGACGCCCACGGTCTCTTCGACGTGGTCGAGCGCGGCGGCTATGACGCGGTGCTGTGCCACGGCGTCCTGGAGTACGTGGACGACCCCGCCGAAGGCGTCCGCAACGTGGTCGCCGCACTGCGCACCGACGGCGTCCTCAGCCTCCTCGCCGCCGGGCTCGGCGGCGCCGTCCTCGCGCGGGCGCTCGCCGGGCACTTCAAGGAGGCAAAGCAGGCGCTGGAGGACCCGAACGGCCGCTGGGGCGAGAGCGACCCCGTGCCGCACCGCTTCACCGCCGAGCAGCTCACGGCGCTCGTCGAGGATGCCGGGCTGCGTGTGGGCGCCGTCCATGGGGTCCGGGTCTTCGCGGACCTCGTGCCCGGGGTGCTGGTGGACACCGAACCCGGGGCACTGGAGGCGCTGCTCAAGCTGGAGGCCGCGGCCGCCGAGACCTGCGCCTTCCACTCCGTCGCCACGCAACTGCATGTCCTCGGTGAGCCCCGAGGAGCGGCCGGGGCCTGAGTGCGGACGGGCTCCCGACACCGGTGCGAGCGCCCCGGAGGCGAACGGACTTCAAAATGACAGCGCCCCGCTGATCAGCGGCTCGGCGGCAGATGGAGTACGCCACAGGCCCCCCGATCGAGCGGTCCGCGCCGTATGATCGAGGGAGACCACCCGGCATGACGGGTCGGCCGCTGGGGAATGGAAGCCTCAGCGAGCCGGGACGGCCATGGCGGATTCTCGGTTGGCCAATTGGCGTAGAGGGGCGGGTTTCAAGGGGGCGATTCCCTGCCTATCCTGAAGGGGACCCCCGGTCGCCCCGGCGACTGCACGATGAGGAGGACTCCGTGCCGCTCTCGGAGCACGAGCAGCGAATGCTCGAGCAGATGGAGCGAGCGCTGTACGCCGAAGATCCCAAGTTCGCGACAGCGCTTGAGGGAAGCGGGCTGCGTACGTACACCCGGCGACGGGTCTACCAGGCGGCCGTGGGCTTCCTGGTGGGTATCGCGCTCCTCATGGCCGGTATGGTCGCGAAGCAGATCTGGATCAGCGTGGTGGGCTTTCTCGTCATGCTGGGCTGCGCGGTGCTCGTCGTGACCGGTTGGCGCAAGGTTCCCAAGCCGGGTGAGCAGGGGGCGCCGGGTGCCCGCAGGCAGGCCAGGCAGCGACGTTCCATGATGGACCGCATCGAACAGCGCTGGCAGCGGCGCCGGGACGAGCAGGGCCACTGACCCTCGGCCAACGGCCGAAGACTCACGCACAAGGGGGCGACCACCGATCAGGTGGCCGCCCCCTTGAGGCATGCCCCGTCGCAACCGGGCCCGGTTGCGACGGTGAGCGCACGGCCGAAGAACCGCGCGAGGATGCGGTGAGCGGGCCGGTCCGGGCGCGGCGAGCCACAGGGCCCGCCGTCCAGAGAGCCGACGGGCGTCAGCCCCTCGCAGATGTCCCCGCACGACCACAGTCGGCTGTCCGGGGTCCGGACGGGCTGTGCGCGCCTTCCAAGGCCTTCCCGGGCCTTCCACGGGCCCGCCCACCCGGAGCGGGGGCGGGCCCGTACGTCAGTCGCTCTGCTGTCCCGACGGGCGCCGCGTCAGGGCCGCCCAGCGTGCCGCCCAGCGGGCCCTGAGATCCGCCCAGCGGTCGGCCGCGGCCCACACCGCACGCCTGGCCGAGCGCGGTGCGACGACCGCACGCACCCGCATCCGCCGGTTCACCGTGGACCGCAACGCCTTCCGCAGCGTGCGCGCATCGTCGACCAGACCGGGCTGGGCATGCGGCTTGGGGGCGAAGAGCACCTGCTCCACGGCACCGGCCACCCGGTGCACGGCCTCGGCCGCCTGCGGGTCCAGTCGACCGAGCCGCACGATCCGCTCGGCGGTCTTGCGCGGGGTCAGTGCATCGTCCGGCGGGATGCCGTAGTCCCAGGCGGTATCCGTGAGCTCGCGCCACACGGCCAGCGTGTGGCCCACGGCCACCTCGGTTGTCCGGCTCGCGGGCTCCTCGCCCGGCAGAACGGTCATCCCGAGCCCGTCCCCGTAACGCCCACCGGCCTCGCCGCGTACGGGGGCCGGCGGCCCGGCGGACGACGCGTGCCGGGCGGAAGCCAGCCGCACCGCCCGGCTCCGCAGCCGCCACAGCATCGGCGTCAGCGGCACCATGAGCAGGACCAGGCCCAGCAGCGTCCACGCCAGGATTCGGTACCACGGCGGCCCGTCGTCCCCGGAGGACGCCACCGCGCTCGACGACTGGCTCGGACAGGCCGCCAGCTTGCGGTCCAGTGCCGAGCAGCTCTCGCTCGCCGACGGCGCGGTGGAGGGAGCCGTGGACGACGACAGGGACGGGCGGGGCGCCACCGACTCCTGCCCGGTCGGGGCGTCCGACTGTGCGTACGAGGGTGCCGACCCGCGGGTCGGGGTGGGCTCGAAGCGGGTCCAGCCCACGCCCTCGAAGTACAGTTCCGGCCACGCGTGCGCGTCCCGCAGTCCCACCGACATTGAACCGTCCGGCTTCGAGGAGCCCGGAGTGAAGCCCACCGCGACGCGCGCCGGTATGCCCAGGGTCCGGGCCATCGTGGCCATCGCGAAGGAGAAGTGCACGCAGAAGCCGCGCTTGTCCTTCAGGAATCGTGCGATCGCGTTCCGCCCGCTGCCGACCTGCACTTGGGTGTCGTAGGTGAAACCGCCGTCGAGCGCGAAGTAGTCCTGGAGCTTGACCGCTTCCGCGTAGTGGTTCGACGATCCCTCCGTCACCTTGCGGGCCGTCTGAGCCACCACCGGCGGCAGGGACGACGGCACCTTGGTGAACTCGCGTTCCAGTGCCGCGGGCGGCTCCGGCGCGGTGGCCAGCTGCTCGGCCGTCGGCTGCACGATCAGGCTCTTGACGTCGTATTGCAGACCGCGCGTGTTCTGTCCGTGGTCGCCCACGAGCGTCCGCCCCACCGGTTCGTAGCGCCAGCTGCCCTTGATCTTCACGCTGGTCGCCGGGTAGGGCATCGGCAGCCAGTCCTGGGCGTACCAGTCCGCCGCCGAGATCCGCGTCTCGATCTCGGTCCGCCGGACGCCGCCCGCGAGGCCGGTGGGCGTGGGGAACGCGTCCGGCACGCCCGTGATGTGGCGCTGGGCGGGCTTCCAGGTCGTGCCGTCGAAATCGTCCAGGGCGACGATCCGCAGATACAGGTCCTGGGTGTCTTCCGTGTTGGTCTGGTACAGCATGACCTCGCGGTCCTGGTCCACGTTCAGGCTGTCCCGCAGCGACACCAGCGGGTTGACCGCGGAGATGGTGTTGCCGTTGCCGATGCCCGCGCCGACGCCTGTGCTGGCGCGGCCCAGCAGCCCGCCGGAGAGCGAGGGCAGGGCGAGCGGCGCCACCAGGGCGACGCCCAGCGCGACCACACCGATGCGGCGGCCGGTGCGGGCGGGCGCGACGGCGCCTCCGGAGTCCCGGCCCGGGGTGGGAGCTGCGCTGAAGACCCGGCCCCACTGGGAGAGCCGGTCGCGGCCCTCGGCCAGCAGCAGCATCAGATAGCCGCCCGCGGCCACGAGGAACCACAGCCAGTCGGCGCCGCCGTCGGAGAGTCCGGCGGCCACCGAGTACAGCGCGAGCAACGGCAGTCCGGCCGGGGCCGCCGAGCGGAAAGTCACCGCCAGCGTGTCGACGAGCAGCCCGATCAGCAGGACCCCGCCGACGATCATCAGCCGGATCCCCGGGGTCAGCGGCGCCGGGATCGCGTACCGTCCGACGTCGTCCACGCCCGACTGCAGCAACACCCCGAAGCGGCGGAAGGCGTCGGGGCCGGGGATGAACCCGGCGAAGGACTGGTCGCGGGCGAAGAACAGCGTGAGCAGCAACAGACCGACCACCACCTGGCAGGCGATGGTCAGCGGACGCGCCAGCGGGACCCGCCGGGTCAGCGCGCCCACACCGGTCTGCACCGCCACGAGGAACGCCACCTGGAAGATCCAGGTCGCCGGGGACACGAGCGGCAGCAGGGCGCAGGAGGCCATCAGTGCCGCCGCCGCGGCACACAGCGCCAGCCGGGCCCGCCCGCTCATGACCGTCCCTCCGCACCGCTCACGGCGCCCATGCCCGTGCACCGCCGGTCCGCCTCGCGCCACAGGTCCGCCAGCGGGACGCCTCTCGGCACCGTGAGCGCGGTCCAGCCCGCCTCGCGCAGCAGTCGCAGCCGATCCTCGCTCCGGTCCAACGCGCTCGGCACATCGTCCGGTTCGCGCCCCCAGACGGAACTGTCCAGCACGAAGGCGAGCGCCCCGCCGCTGCGCCTGCTCATCTTGGCCGCCACCGTCGCCTGCTCCTCGTCGAGATCGCCGAAGAAGGCCACCAGCAGCCCCTCGTTCCCGCCGCGCAGCAGATCGTAGGCGCGCGACAGGCCCGCGCCGTCCGAATGGTCGATCACGGCGAGCGTGTCCATCATCAGCCCGGCCGCGTCCGCCGACTCCTGGCTCGCGCCCGCGAACCCGTCCGAGCCCTCACCGGGCACCGAACTGCCCGTGTCGGTCAACAGCCGGACCGAAAAGCCCCGTTCGAGCATGTGCACCAACGTGGACGCCGCGCCCGCCACTGCCCACTCGAAGGCCGAGTCGGGGCCCGAACCCTGGAAGGCGATGCCCCGGGTGTCCAGCAGGACCGTGCACCGGGCCCGCTGCGGCTGCTCCTCGCGGCGCACCATCAACTCCCCGTAGCGCGCGGTGGAGCGCCAGTGGACCCGGCGAAGGTCGTCGCCGTGTCGGTAACCGCGCGGGATCACGTCGTCCTCGCCCGCCAGCGCCAGTGAGCGCTGCCGGCCGTCGCCGTAGCCCTTGGCCTCACCTGTGAGCCGTACCGGTGGCAGCGGCTCCACGCGCGGGATCACCGTCAAGGTGTCGTAGGTCGAGAAGGAACGGGTCAGTTCGCACATTCCGAAGGGGTCGCTCAGACGCAGCTGGAGCGGGCCCAGCGGGTAGCGCCCGCGCAGGTCCGACCGTACGCGGTACGACACCTCGCGCCTGCCTCCCGCCTCCACCCGGTCAAGGACGAAACGCGGGCGCGGCCCGAGCACGTACGGCACCCGGTCCTGGAGCATCAGCAGCCCGGTGGGCAGCCGCGAGACGTTCTCCATCCGCAGCCGGACCCGGGCCTCGGATCCCGCGGGCACGCGTGCGGGGGAGAGCCGGCGGCTGCCCGCGACCCGGTAACGGGTGCGGTGGAGCACCGATGCGCACACCAGGGGCAGCACCGCCAGCAGAAGGCCCACCCGGAGCAGATCGCTCTGGCCGAGCACGTACGCACAGACCGCGGCGGCGACACCGGCGGCGAGGAAGGAGCGCCCGCGCGTGGTGAGTCCCGCGAGCGTGGTGCGCAGCCCGCCCCTGTCCTCCTCGGCGGCGCGCGCCGTCCCCCCGTGCGTCATCACAGCCTCCGGGGCTGCTGCTGGTCGTAGCCGCGGCCCATGGTCAGGCCGGACTGCTGGGGCGCCGCGGGTACCGGGGTGCGCTGCAGGATCTCCTCGACGACCTGCGCGGCGGAACGGCGGTTGAGCTGGGCCTGCGCCGTGGGCAGCAGACGGTGGGCCAGGACCGTCACGGCGAGCGCCTGCACGTCGTCGGGCAGTGCGTACTCCCGGCCGCTGAGGGCGGCGGACGCCTTCGCCGCGCGCAGCAGGTGCAGGGTGGCGCGCGGCGAGGCGCCGAGTCTGAGATCGGGGTGCGTACGCGTGGCGGCGACCAGGTCCACCGCGTAGCGGCGGACCGCCTCCGCGACGTGGACGCCCCGGACCGCCTCCACCAGTTTCACGATGTCGTGGGCGTGCGCCACCGGCTGGAGGTCGTCCAGCGGATTCACCCCGCCGTGGATGTCGAGCATCTGCAGCTCGGCGTCCGCGCTCGGGTAGCCGATGGAGACACGGGCCATGAAGCGGTCGCGCTGGGCCTCGGGCAGTGGGTAGGTGCCCTCCATCTCCACCGGGTTCTGGGTGGCGACCACCATGAAGGGGCTGGGCAGTTCGTACGTCTTGCCGTCGATGGTGACCTGGCGTTCCTCCATCGACTCCAGGAGCGCGGACTGGGTCTTGGGCGAGGCGCGGTTGATCTCGTCCCCGATCACGATCTGGGCGAAGATCGCGCCCGGCTTGAACTCGAAGTCCCGGCGCTGCTGGTCCCAGATGGACACGCCCGTGATGTCCGAGGGCAGCAGGTCGGGCGTGAACTGGATCCGCCGCACCGAGCAGTCGATGGAGCGCGCGAGCGCCTTCGCGAGCATGGTCTTTCCTACGCCCGGAACATCCTCGATCAGAAGATGGCCCTCGGCGAGCAGCACAGTCAGCGAAAGCCGTACGACCTCTGGCTTGCCCTCGATCACTCCTTCCACCGAACTGCGGACACGCTCCACAGTGGCGGTCAGATCAGTAAGGCTCGCTCGATCGTCATAGGTCGTCACCCGGCCCTCCTCGGCCCGTTATTGCTCCGGGCCGACGCTCTGCGATGCGGACCGGCCCACCCCGAAACACGGACACCACGCGCGAAAGGTTCCGCGTGACGCCACCCCCGCATTCTTGTTGCCGTTACCGGTTCGTGTCACTCGCCTGTGGATAACTGGCCTCGATATGTCGGCCTTACGGCCTTTTTGGCCCACCGAAGCCGAGGGTTTTCGACCGAATGGACGTTCGGGAGCAAGACAGGCGTGGTGACGCGACGGGCGCCGGCCGACCCGTCACGCGGGGTCGATCTCCCGCAGCAGGCCCGTCTTCACATCGAAGACGAAGCCGCGCACGTCGTCCGTGTGCAGCAGGAACGGGGAGGTGCGCACGCGCTGCATCGACTGCCGTACGTCCTGGTCGACATTGCGGAAGGCCTCGACCGCCCAGGCCGGACGCTGGCCCACCTCCATCTCCAGGTCGTGCCGGAACTCCTCGGTCAGGGACTCGAGGCCGCAGCCGGTGTGGTGGATGAGGACGACGCTGCGGGTACCGAGCGCCCGCTGGCTGATCGTGAGGGAGCGGATCACGTCGTCGGTGACGACGCCGCCCGCGTTGCGGATGGTGTGGCAGTCGCCCAGTTCGAGGCCGAGTGCGGCGTGCAGGTCGAGCCGGGCGTCCATGCACGCCACGACCGCGACACGGAGCACGGGACGGGCGTCCATCCCGGGATCGGTGAACGCGTCGGCGTACCGCTCGTTGGCGTCGACGAGGCGATCGGTGACGGTGCCGACTATGGCGCCTTCGGGACCGGCGGGAACGGATGCGGAAGTCGTCATACCCATGACGTTACTGGTCACGGTCGATCGGGGCCTGCTGTGAGAGCGGACAAAGAACGCCACATGTACTTGTTGTGAGGCAACCCACACAGTCGGTGGAACCCCGGGCGGAACCTCCGCCGGACGGGGTGGATCCCGTCGAACCGCCCCGCCGCGAGGCCCGGGCGCGCGACGCGCAGGGCGGTTGATTGACCGCAAGACAGGGTGGACTAAAGTGACGCGAAGCGGGAGGCGAGACGGCTTTCCTGCGGACTGTTTCCCCCGGAGACACCGGCCGCGCGTCGGTTTCTCCCCCGCGTGCGCGGCGCGTACGTACGGCTCGGCCTCCTCCCGCTCCCGGTCGGCTGACGCTTCCGGCGCCGGCAGGCCCTCCCCCTTGCGAGCGGGCGGAGACCCGGTGGTGCGGACCCCGTCGCGCCGGATCTGAGAGGCCTCCTTGAGCAAGAGTCGACACGTGCCCGTCATGCTCGGGCGGTGTCTGGACATGCTGGCCCCGGCCCTCGCCGAGCCTGGGGCGGTCGTCGTCGACTGCACCCTCGGGCTCGGCGGTCACAGCGAGGCGCTGCTGACGCGCTTCCCCGAGGTCCGACTGGTGGGGCTCGACCGCGACAAGGAGGCGTTGCGCCTGTCAGGGGAGCGGCTTGCACCGTTCGGGGAACGCGCCACCCTGGTGCACGCGGTCTACGACGAACTCCCCGTCGTGCTCGACCGGCTGGGCATCGCGCGCGTCCAGGGTGTGCTCTTCGATCTCGGCGTGTCGTCCATGCAACTCGACGAGGCGGAGCGCGGTTTCGCATACGCGCAGGACGCCCCGCTGGACATGCGGATGGACCAGACGACGGGGCTGAGTGCCGCCGAGGTCCTCAACACCTATCCGGCGGGCGAACTCGTGCGGATCCTGCGGGCCTACGGCGAGGAGAAGCAGGCCAAGCGGATCGTCTCCGCCATCGTGCGGGAGCGCGAGAAGGAGCCGTTCACCACCAGTGCCCGGCTCGTGGAACTGATCCGGGACGCGCTGCCGCAGGCGGCGAAGCGGACCGGTGGGAACCCGGCCAAGCGCACGTTCCAGGCACTGCGCATCGAGGTCAACGGCGAACTCGCCGTCCTGGAGAGGGCGATCCCGGCGGCCGTGAAGGCGCTCGCCGTCGGTGGTCGGATCGCCGTCCTCTCCTACCACTCGCTCGAGGACCGTCTGGTCAAGCAGGTCTTTGCGGCGGGCGCCGCGACCACCGCACCGCCGGGGCTGCCGGTCGTCCCCGAGCGCTACCAGCCCAGGCTCAAGCTCCTCACCCGCGGTGCCGAACTTCCCACCGAGGAGGAGGTCGCCGAGAACCGCCGGGCGGCCCCGGCGCGTCTGCGTGGCGCCGAGCGCATCCGCGAGGATGCCGAGTGAGCCGGACGAAAGGGGTGGGCGAGTGACCGGGAGAGCCGGCGTGCGCCCGGGCTGCGGGGCCGCCGAGGGTCCCCCGCCCCGGCCGGAGGCACCCGACCCGTCCCGGGCGGAGCTGCTTTCCGGCCCCACCGGGCCGCCCCGGGCGTCGCGGTTGCCGAAGAGGAGGCGTAGGGGCATGGCGGCGCGGGGGGAGGGTGCGTGAGCAGGAAACCCGAACTCAAGGGGCGGGCCGCCCGGCTCGCACGGTTGATTCCCATCGGCGGTGGCGCCGGTGCCGCACGCACCCCCTTCGTGCTGCTCGTCGTCCTGTTGCTCGGCGGCGGGCTCATCGGGCTCCTCGTGCTGAACTCCGCGCTCAGCGAGGGCGCGTTCAAGCTCGACGATCTGCAGAGGCAGACCAAGAGCCTCACCGACGAGGAGCAGGCCCTGCAGCGGGACGTCGACGCCTACTCGGCACCCGACGCGCTTCAGCGCCGCGCCCGCGAACTCGGCATGGTCCCTGGCGGCGATCCCGCCTTCCTCAACCCCGACGGCACCGTCAAGGGCGTCCCCTCGGCCGCCGCCGAGCAGTCCACGGCGAGCCCCGCGGCCGTGCGCCCGCCCGAGGTGCTCAGCCCCTACCCGAGCGGCACCCCGTCGCCGTCGTCGAGCCCCCGTGCGGCGACGGCCTCCCCGCCCGCGCCCACCACCACCGCGCCCTCCACTCCGCCCGCACGCCCCTCCACGACCCCCGGCAGGTGACGGAAGTGTCCGACAGGGAACCGCCGCGCCGCCGTGTGCCCGGCCCCGCGCGGTCCGGACGGCCCGCACGGCCCGCACGGCCCGCACGGCCCGCGCAGTCCGCACGGCCCGTGCGCCCCGACGCCCGGCGTCGCCCGGCCCCCGGCGCCCGCCCCGCGCGCCGCCCCGTCCCGGCCCGCGGGCCCGCCCCGCGCATCCGGCTCGGCAGCCCCCGCCCGCGGCTGCGCATGGTCGGCCTCGCCCTGACCCTGGTGCTGCTCGTCTTCGTCGTGCGGCTGCTCCAGGTGCAGGCCGTGGACGCGAGCGCATACGCCGCCAAGGCCGACCAGAACCGCTATGTGGGCCGCACCCTGGCCGCCGTACGGGGCGAGATCACGGACCGAAACGGGGTGGAGCTCGCGACCAGCGTGGACGCGTACGACATCACGGCCGACCCGACGCTGTTCACGCCGAAGGCGACCGGGACCCCCGACGCCCCCGAACAGGCCGCCGCGCTGCTCGCCCCGATCATCGGACGGGACACCACCGCGGTCACCAAGAAGCTCAGGACCCCGCACACCCGCTATGTCCTGCTGGCCCACCGCCGGACCCCGCAGGTGTGGAACCAGATCAAGGACCTGAAGAACACGCTCGCCGACAAGGCCAGGACCGACAAGCGGACGGTCAACGTCCTCGCCGGCGTCCTCGCGGAGCCCACCAGCATGCGCGTGTATCCGAACGGTGACCTCGCCGCCGGGATACTGGGCTGGGTCAACGCCGAGGGCGAGGGCGGCGGCGGCATCGAGCAGCAGCTGAACAAGGAGCTGGCCGGCAAGGACGGCAAGATCCGCTACGCGCAGTCGGGCGGTCGTCTGGTGCCCACGGCGGGCTCCGCCGAGACGCCGGCCGTGGCCGGCTCCGACGTCGAGCTGACCATCGAACGCGACATCCAGTGGGCGGCGCAGAACGCCATCACCCAGCAGGTGAAGGCGTCCCGGGCGGACCGCGGGTACGTGGTGGTGCAGGACACCCGCACCGGCCAGATCCTCGCCATGGCGAACTCGCCCGGCTTCGACCCCAACGACCTGTCCAAGGCCAATGTCACGGCCCTGGGCAACGCGTCCGTCCAGGACGCGTACGAGCCCGGCTCCACCGCCAAGGTCATGGCGATGGCCGCGGTGCTGCAGGAGAACGTCGCCACCCCGATGACCCACGTCGTCGTGCCCAACCGGCTGCACCGCGGCGACCGGCTCTTCCAGGACGACGTCGACCACGAGACCTGGAATCTGACGCTGAACGGGGTCCTCGCCAAGTCCAGCAACATCGGCACCATCCTGGCGACCGGCCAGCTCGGCAAGACGCAGCCGGAGGCCAACCGGGTCCTCTATTCGTACCTGCGCAAATTCGGCATCGGCAGCCCCACAGGCCTGGGGTTCCCCGGTGAGACCAGCGGGATCCTGGCACCGCCCGAGAAGTGGTCGACGTCGCAGCAGTACACGATTCCTTTCGGCCAGGGCGTGTCGATCAACGCGGTCCAGGCCGCCTCCGTCTACTCGACCATCGCCAACGGTGGCGTCCGTATCGAGCCGACCCTGGTGCGTGGCACCAAGGACCCGGACGGCCGCTTCACGCCGGCCACGAAGCCGGAGGAGACCAGGGTCGTCAGCGACAAGACGGCGAAGACCGTCGCCCGGATGCTGGAGTCCGTCGTGGACGACCGGGAGGGCACGGGCGTCAAGGCCCGTATCCCCGGCTACCGGGTCGCCGGCAAGACGGGTACGGCGAACCGAGTGGATCCGGCCACCGGCAAGTACCGCGGTTACACCTCCTCCTTCGCCGGGTTCGCCCCCGCGGACAACCCACGCGTCACCGTGTACTGCGCCATCCAGAACGCCACCACGGGCAGCTACTTCGGCGGTCAGATCTGCGGCCCCGTCTTCAGACAGGTCATGGAGTTCGCCCTGAAAACCCTCCAGGTCCCGCCCACCGGGGCCGCGGCCGCGAACCTGCCCGTCACGTTCACGCCATGACCAGCACTACGGGAAGACCGACCAGGAACCAGCTCGTGACATCGATCACCCCCGATCCCGGGAACCACGCCCCGTCCTCGCCCACCTGCCTCCCCCCACCACCCGCGGTGGAGGGCACTGCGCGCGGGCTCCCTTTTAGCCCCGGCGGGTGCACGCCCGGTACGCTCACCGCCGTGCCACACGCTGATCAGTCCCCCCCTACGTCCCAGAAAGGCGCTTCCGTGACATATCCGGGCCCGCCGCGACCGGTTCGGGTCACCGCCACATCCCTTGCGGAGCTCGCCGGTCAGCTGGGTGTCGCCGCACCGGAGCGCCCCGCCGACGTCACGGGCATCACTCATGACTCGCGTGCCGTCCGCCCGGGCGACCTGTACGCCGCGCTCCCCGGTGCCCGGCTGCACGGTGCCGATTTCGTCACCCAGGCCGCCGGCCTCGGCGCGGTCGCCGTGCTGACAGACCCCACGGGCGCCGAGCGCGCCGCCGCCACCGGGCTTCCGGTCCTGGTCGTGGACGATCCGCGCGGGCGGATGGGCGAGCTGGCGACGACGATCTACGGCCACCCGGGACGGGATCTTCTCCAGATCGGCATCACGGGCACCTCCGGCAAGACCACGACCGCCTACCTCGTCGAGGGCGGGCTGCAAACCACCCGCAGCACCGGGCTCATCGGCACGGTCGAGATGCGCATCGGCGACGAGCGCATCAAGTCCGAGCGCACCACGCCCGAAGCCACGGACCTGCAGGCCCTGTTCGCGGTCATGCGCGAACGCGGGGTCGAGGCGGTCGCCATGGAGGTCTCCAGCCACGCGCTGGTCCTCGGCCGGGTCGACGGCTGCGTCTTCGACGTCGCGGTCTTCACCAACCTCAGCCCGGAACACATGGAGTTCCACGCCGACATGGAGGACTACTACCGGGCCAAGGCGCAGCTGTTCACCGAGAAGCGCAGCCGGATCGGCGTCGTCAACTTCGACGACGAGTACGGCCGCAGGCTCCTGAAGGAGGCCGGCGTCCCGGTCGTCACGTTCTCGGCCGAGGGCCACCCTGACGCCGACTGGCGCGCCGAGGACGTCCGGGTCGGCCCGCTGGACTCGACCTTCACCGTCCTCGGCCCCGAGGACCAGCGGATCTCCGCCAAGTCGCCGCTCCCGGGTCCCTTCAACGTGGCCAACAGCCTCGCCGCGATCGTCGCCCTCGCCACGGCCGGGATCGACCCGCAGACCGCCGCCGACGGCATCGCCGCCGTGCCGGGCGTCCCGGGCCGCCTGGAGCGCGTGGACGCCGGGCAGCCCTATCTCGCGGTGGTCGACTACGCCCACAAGACCGACGCCGTCGAATCGGTGCTGCGCGCCCTGCGCAAGGTCACCGAGGGCAAGCTGCACGTCGTGCTCGGCTGCGGCGGCGACCGGGACGCCACGAAGCGCGCCCCGATGGGTGCCGCCGCGGCCCGGCTCGCCGACACCGCGGTGCTGACCTCCGACAACCCTCGCTCCGAGGATCCCCTCGCGATCCTTGCGACCATGCTCGAGGGCGCGGCCTCCGTACCCGCACACGAACGCGGCGAGGTGCAGGTCCTCGAGGACCGGGCCGCCGCCATCGCCGCCGCCGTCGCCCGCGCGCGGCCCGGGGACACCGTGCTGGTCGCGGGCAAGGGCCACGAACAGGGCCAGGACATCGCCGGAGTGGTCCGTCCCTTCGACGACCGCCAGGTGCTTCGCGAAGCTATCCAGAAGACCCAGGGATGAACTTGTGATCGCCCTCTCCCTCGCCGAGATCGCCACAGTCGTCGGCGGGCAGATGCATGACATACCGGACCCGTCCGTTCAGGTCGCCGCACCGGTCGTCCGGGACTCCCGCGAGGTGGAGCCCGGCGGCCTGTTCGTCGCCTTCGTCGGCGAGCGTGTGGACGGGCACGACTTCGCACCAGCGGTGATCGAGGCGGGCGCCGCAGCCGTCCTGGCGTCCCGCCCCGTCGGCGTGCCCGCGATCGTCGTGGACGACGTACAGGCCGCCCTCGGGGCTCTCGCACGCCACGTGGTGCGGCGGCTGGGGGCGACCCTCGTGGCCCTCACCGGTTCCGCCGGCAAGACCAGCACCAAGGACCTCATCGCCCAGGTGCTCCAGCGCAAGGCGCCGACCGTGTGGACCCCCGGCTCGCTCAACAACGAGATCGGGCTGCCGCTCACGGCCCTCGGCGCCACCGAGGAGACGAGGTTCCTCGTGCTGGAGATGGGCGCGCGGGGGATCGGCCACATCCGCTACCTCGCCGGCCTGACGCCGCCGAGGATCGGACTGGTGCTGAACGTCGGGACCGCCCACATCGGCGAGTTCGGCGGCCGGGAGCAGATCGCGCTGGCGAAGGGCGAACTCGTCGAAAGCCTCCCCTCCAAGGACGAGGGCGGCGTCGCGGTGCTCAACGCCGACGATCCGCTCGTCCGGGCCATGGCCTCCCGTACGCCGGCGAAGGTGGTCCTTTTCGGAGAGTCCGACGAAGCGGACGTTCGCGCTGAGAACGTGAGACTCACGGTCAGTGGACAGCCGGCCTTCAGCCTTCACACACCCTCCGGGTGCAGCGATGTGACCATGCGCCTGTACGGTGAGCACCACGTGTCGAACGCGCTCGCCGCGGCCGCCGTCGCCCATGAGCTGGGCATGTCCGCGGAAGAGATCGCAACCGCTCTCTCCGAGGCGGGCACCCTCTCCCGTTGGCGGATGGAGGTCACCGAGCGCCCGGACGGCGTGACGGTCGTCAACGACGCCTACAACGCGAACCCCGAGTCCATGCGAGCCGCACTGCGCACGCTCGTGGCGATGGGCAAGGGACGTCGCACGTGGGCGGTGCTCGGCAAGATGGCCGAGCTCGGGGACGAGGCGCTCGCCGAGCACGACGCGGTCGGACGGCTCGCCGTCCGGCTCAACGTCAGCAAGCTCGTCGCGGTCGGGGGCAGGGAAGCGTCCTGGCTGCAACTGGGCGCATATAACGAGGGTTCGTGGGGTGAGGAGTCGGTGCACGTGTCCGACGCACAGGCGGCGGTCGACCTGTTGCGCAGCGAGCTGCGCCCAGGGGACGTCGTACTCGTGAAGGCGTCCCGGTCGGTCGGGCTCGAGAGTGTGGCCCAGGCGCTGCTCGAGACCGGTGCCGAGGGTGAGGTTGCCGCCCGATGATGAAGCAGATCCTGTTCGCAGGAGTCATTGGCCTCTTCCTGACCCTCATCGGCACTCCGCTGCTGATCAAGCTGCTGGCCCGCAAGGGCTACGGCCAGTACATCCGCGACGACGGCCCGCGTGAGCACCACAGCAAGCGCGGTACGCCGACCATGGGTGGCATCGCCTTCATCCTGGCGACGATCGCCGCGTACTTCCTGTCCAAGGTGATCACGGGCAAGCCGCCGACCTTCTCCGGGGTGCTGGTCCTCGGCCTGATGGCCGGCATGGGCCTGGTCGGTTTCCTCGACGACTACATCAAGATCGTCAAGCGGCGCTCACTCGGTCTGCGGGCCAAGGCGAAGATGGCCGGCCAGCTGATCGTCGGCATCGCCTTCGCCGTACTGGCTCTGCAGTTCGCCGACGCCCGCGGCAACACCCCGGCGTCCACCAAGCTCTCCTTCGTCCAGGACTTCGGCTGGACGATCGGCCCGGTGCTGTTCGTGATCTGGGCGCTGTTCATGATCCTCGCGATGTCGAACGGCGTGAACCTCACCGACGGTCTCGACGGCCTCGCCACCGGTGCCTCCGTGCTCGTCTTCGGCGCGTACACGTTCATCGGCGTCTGGCAGTTCCAGGAGTCCTGCGCCAACGCGCAGACCCTGACCAACCCGGCCGCCTGCTACGAGGTACGCGACCCACTCGACCTGGCCGTGGTCTCCTCCGCGCTGATGGGCGCCTGCCTCGGCTTCCTGTGGTGGAACACCTCGCCCGCCAAGATCTTCATGGGTGACACCGGATCGCTGGCTCTCGGCGGCGCGCTCGCCGGCCTCGCGATCTGCTCCCGCACCGAACTGCTGCTCGCGCTGCTGGGCGGCCTCTTCGTCCTGATCACGATGTCGGTCGTCATCCAGGTCGGCTCGTTCCGTCTCACCGGCCGCCGTGTCTTCCGCATGGCTCCACTCCAGCACCATTTCGAGCTCAAGGGCTGGTCCGAGGTCCTGGTCGTAGTCCGCTTCTGGATCATTCAGGGCATCTGCGTGATCGTGGGTCTTGGCATCTTCTACGCGGGATGGGCAGCGGAAAAGTGACCCACTGGCAAGGGAAGCACGTCACCGTCGCCGGCCTCGGCGTCTCCGGCGTCCCGGCGGCCAAGGTGCTGAACGGGCTCGGCGCTCGCGTCACGGTCGTGAACGACGGCGACGACGAGCGGGCCCGGGCACAGGCCGCCGAGCTGGAGGTGCTCGGCATCACGGTCCGCCTCGGCGACGGCGCCACCCTGCCCGAGGGCACCGAGCTGATCGTCACCGCGCCCGGCTGGAGGCCGGACAAGCCGCTGTTCGCGGCGGCGGCCGAGGCCGGCGTCCCGGTCTGGGGCGACGTCGAGCTGGCCTGGCGGCTGAGGGGGCCCGACGCGGCCCCCTGGCTCGCGGTCACGGGGACCAACGGCAAGACCACCACCGTGCAGATGCTCGCCTCGATCCTGCGGGCGGCGGGTCTGCGCACGGCCGCCGTCGGAAACATCGGGGTATCGCTGCTGGACGTCGTCCTCGGCGAGGAGCAGTACGACGTCCTCGCGGTGGAGCTGTCGAGCTACCAGCTCCACTGGGCCCCGTCGCTGCGGGCCCACTCCGCCGCCGTGCTCAATCTGGCGCCCGACCACCTCGACTGGCACGGCTCGATGGAGGCGTACGCCGCCGACAAGGGCCGTATCTACGAGGGCAATCGGGTCGCCTGCGTCTACAACGTCGCCGACAGGGCGACCGAGGACCTGGTGCGCGAGGCGGACGTCGAAGAGGGCTGCCGGGCGATCGGCTTCACGCTGGGCACGCCCGCTCCGTCCCAATTCGGCGTCGTGGACGGCATTCTGGTCGACCGCGCCTTCGTCGAGGACCGGCAGAAGAGCGCGCAGGAGCTGGCCGAGGTCTCCGACGTCAACCCGCCGGCCCCGCACAACGTCGCCAACGCCCTTGCCGCGGCGGCCCTCGCGCGGGCCTTCGGGGTGCCCGCCGGAGCCGTACGGGAGGGGCTGCGGTCCTTCACCCCGGACGCCCACCGCATCGCGCATGTGGCGGACGTGGACGGGGTCGCCTACGTCGACGACTCCAAGGCCACCAACACCCATGCGGCGGAAGCCTCGTTGGCGGCGTACGAGTCGATCGTGTGGATCGCGGGCGGGCTCGCCAAGGGCGCCACCTTCGACGAACTGGTCGCCAGGTCGGCGAAGCGGCTTCGCGGTGTGGTGCTGATCGGTGAGGATCGCGCGCTGATCGGTGAAGCCCTCGTGCGACACGCCCCGGAAGTACCCGTCGTCGACCTCGACCGGGCCGACACTGGGGCGATGCGTGCGGCCGTGCGGGAGGCGCGACGGCTGGCACACCCCGGGGACACGGTGCTGTTGGCTCCCGCTTGCGCCTCCATGGACATGTTCGCGAACTACAACAAGCGCGGGGACGCGTTCGCGGAGGCCGTACGCGAACTCGGCGCCGCGGGCGCCTGACGGCGGGTCCCGGTCGGTCCGGGCGCGCCCGGGACCCTGGGAGGGACGCGTGACGACGCCATCGTGGTCGGTGTTTGGCGGGCGGCTGTCCGCCGCCGGCACCGCTTGGTGCGGCGAGGTGACCGGTGGCATCCAGTAGCCGTGCGGTCCAGCGGCCGGCCGGGCGGCCCACCCGTCCCCGCCTCCCGCGCGACCACCCCGCGGCCCGTCTCCTCACCCGCGCCCGGCGGGCCTGGGACCGGCCGCTCACCGCCTACTACCTGATCCTCGGCGGAAGCCTGCTGATCACTGTGCTGGGTCTGGTGATGGTCTACTCTGCTTCGCAGATCACCGCGCTGCAGATGTCGCTGCCGGGGTCGTACTTCTTCCGGAAGCAGTTCCTCGCCGCCTCCATCGGTGCCGTGCTGCTGTTCGTCGCCTCGCGGATGCCCGTGAAGCTGCACCGGGCGCTGGCGTACCCGATGCTGGCGGGTGCCGTCTTCCTGATGGCACTGGTGCAGGTGCCCGGGATAGGGATGGCGGTCAACGGCAACCAGAACTGGATCTCGCTCGGTGGTTCCTTCCAGATCCAGCCCAGCGAGTTCGGCAAGCTCGCCCTCGTCCTGTGGGGCGCCGACCTGATCGCCCGCAAGCAGGACAAGCGGCTGCTCACACAGTGGAAGCACATGCTCGTGCCACTGGTCCCGGTGGCCTTCCTGCTGCTCGGGCTGATCATGCTCGGCGGCGACATGGGCACGGCCATCATCCTGACCGCGATCCTCTTCGGGCTGCTGTGGCTGGCCGGGGCACCGACCCGGATGTTCGTCGCGGTGCTGTCCATCGCGGCCACGATCGGCGTCATCCTGATCAAGACCAGCCCGAACCGCATGGCCCGCCTCGCCTGCATCGGTGCCACCGAGCCCCAGACGGGCCCCGCCGACTGCTGGCAGGCCGTGCATGGCATCTACGCTCTGGCGTCCGGCGGAATTTTCGGTTCCGGACTCGGGGCGAGTGTGGAGAAATGGGGTCAACTCCCCGAAGCGCACACCGACTTCATCTTCGCCGTCACCGGTGAGGAACTGGGTCTCGCGGGGACGCTGTCGGTGCTCGCCCTCTTCGCGGCTCTAGGCTATGCGGGTATCCGCGTGGCCGGACACACGGAGGACCCCTTCGTGAGGTATGCCGCGGGAGGCGTGACGACCTGGATCATTGCTCAGGCGGTGATCAACATCGGTGCGGTGCTCGGCCTGCTGCCGATCGCCGGCGTTCCCCTTCCGCTGTTCTCCTACGGAGGATCCGCCCTGCTGCCGACCATGTTCGCCATCGGGTTGCTGATCGCCTTCGCGCGCGACGAGCCCGCTGCGCGGGCGGCGCTTGCGATGCGGCAACCTCGCTTTGGTAGAAAGCGGGCGGGAGGCCCTCCGGGGTCTCGGAGATGGAACACGATGCGACGGCGTGCCTCGGCGGCGCGCTCGTCCGGAGAGCGGTGAATTTCGGTGCATGTCGTACTCGCCGGTGGGGGGACCGCCGGCCACATCGAGCCCGCGCTCGCCCTCGCGGACGCCCTGCGCAGGCAGGATCCGACCGTGGGGATCACGGCCCTGGGCACAGAGCGCGGCCTGGAGACCCGGCTCGTCCCCGAGCGAGGCTATGAACTCGCGCTGATCCCCGCCGTGCCCCTGCCGCGCAAGCCGACCCCCGAGCTGATCACGGTCCCCGGGCGGCTGCGCGGCACGATCAAGGCGGCCGAGCAGATCCTCGAGCGCACCAAGGCAGACGTCGTCGTCGGTTTCGGCGGTTATGTCGCCCTGCCCGGCTACCTGGCCGCCAAGCGGCTCGGTGTGCCGATCGTCATCCACGAGGCCAACGCGCGCCCCGGTCTGGCCAACAAGATCGGTTCGCGGTACGCGGCCCAGGTTGCCGTCTCCACCCCCGACAGCAAGCTGCGCGGTGCCCGTTACATCGGCATCCCGCTGCGCCGTGCCATCGCCACCCTGGACCGCGCCGCCGTGCGCCCGGAGGCCCGGGCCGCGTTCGGACTCGACCCGAACCTGCCGACGCTGCTCGTCTCCGGCGGCTCGCAGGGTGCCCGCAGGCTCAACGAGGTGGTCCAGCAGGCCGCCCCGTACCTGCAGCAATGCGGGATCCAGATCCTGCACGCGGTCGGGCCGAAGAACGAAATGCCGCGCGTGCACCAGATGCCGGGGATGCCCCCCTATGTCCCGGTACCGTACGTGGACCGGATGGATCTCGCGTACGCCGCGGCCGACATGATGCTCTGCCGCGCGGGCGCGATGACCGTCGCAGAGCTCTCCGCCGTCGGACTTCCGGCCGCGTACGTCCCGCTGCCCATCGGCAACGGCGAACAACGGCTGAACGCCCAGCCGGTGGTCAAGGCGGGCGGCGGACTGCTGGTCGACGACGCGGAGCTGACTCCCGAGTGGGTCCAGCAGAACGTGCTGCCCGTACTCGCCGACCCGCACCGGCTGTACCAGATGTCCCGCGCCGCCTCCGAGTTCGGCCGCCGCGACGCGGACGACCTGCTCGTCGGCATGGTGTACGAGGCGATCGCCTCGGCACGAGCCGCCGGCTGACATGGGGTGCACATACGGCGAATGAGCCGACACGGTGGGGTACCCCCGGCCGAGGGTCGTGGGAGAACCGAGCCTGGGAGAAGGAGGGTGCGTGGCCGGACCTACGACCGCAGAGCGCGGCGAACGACAGCAGCTGGAGTCCGGCCCGCCCCGGCCGCCCCGTCGTCGGCACCTCCGTATGCTCATCATCCTTTTCCTTGTGCTGGTGTTGACGGGCGGCGGCTCCATCTGGCTGCTGTACGGCTCCCCGTGGCTGCGGGTGGAGCATGTCTCCGTCGCGGGGACGCACGTCCTGACCCGGGCGCAGGTGCGCGAGGCCGCCGGTGTGCGGCTCGGCACACCCCTGATTTCTCTCGACACCGATGTGATCGAGGCGCGTTTGCGCCGGAAATTGCCTCGGATCGACTTGGTTGACGTCACCCGTTCCTGGCCCCACGGAATCGGGCTGAAAGTGACCGAACGCATCCCCGTCCTGATCCTGGCTAGCGAGGGAAAGTTCATCGAAGTGGACCGGAACGGTGCACGTTTCGCCACGGTTTCCACCCCTCCGAAGGGTGTTCCCGCCCTGAAATTGACGGTGGACCGCTCGGCCGCCGCGAGGCGCTTCGGTTCCGGGCGCCTCCTCCGTGCGGCGGCTCGTGTGGCCCGAGACGTTCCCGCCGCCGTCGCCCACGATATGCGGACCGTCACGGTCCGTTCCTACGACTCCATCTCGCTGGAGTTGAACGGCGGACGGACGGTTCAGTGGGGCAGCGTCGAGAAGGGCCGCGCCAAGGCGGTCGCACTGTCCGCGCTGATGAAAGCCGCTTCCGGCGCCCGGCACTTCGACGTAAGTGTCCCCAGCGCCCCTGCGTCATCGGGGAGTTGACGCGCATCCGCGCAGGCCAGCACCCTGGTTGGGCAGCGCTACGGCTGATCACATAGGGTGAAAAGAAAAACGGGAGGTTCGGCGTGTTCGTTGAACGTGCGCCACTTGTCGACTTAGTGTCCTGTTCGGAAGAGTCCAAGGAACAGACACACTGGTAACCCTAAACTTCAGGGTTAGGGTCGGGTCGGCGTTCGGACCGTCCCATTCGGCATCTGCCGGCGAGCCGCGGGGCAGCCGCGGGACGACGGCAACGTAATTCGAGGCGAGAGGCCTTCGACGTGGCAGCACCGCAGAACTACCTCGCAGTCATCAAGGTCATCGGTGTCGGCGGCGGTGGTGTCAATGCCATCAACCGGATGATCGAGGTCGGTCTCAAGGGCGTCGAGTTCATCGCCATCAACACCGACGCGCAAGCCCTGTTGATGAGCGACGCCGACGTCAAGCTCGACGTCGGCCGCGAACTCACCCGCGGACTCGGCGCCGGAGCCAACCCGGCCGTCGGCCGCAAGGCCGCCGAGGACCACCGCGAGGAGATCGAGGAGGTCCTCAAGGGGGCCGACATGGTCTTCGTGACGGCCGGTGAAGGCGGCGGCACCGGCACGGGCGGCGCGCCCGTCGTGGCCAACATCGCGCGCTCCCTCGGCGCCCTCACCATCGGCGTGGTCACGCGGCCGTTCACCTTCGAAGGACGGCGTCGCGCCAACCAGGCCGAGGACGGCATCGCCGAGCTCCGCGAAGAGGTCGACACCCTCATCGTCATCCCGAACGACCGGCTGCTGTCCATCTCGGACCGCCAGGTCTCCGTCCTCGACGCCTTCAAGTCGGCGGACCAGGTCCTGCTCTCCGGTGTTCAGGGCATCACGGACCTCATCACCACCCCCGGTCTGATCAACCTCGACTTCGCCGATGTCAAGTCCGTCATGTCCGAGGCCGGTTCGGCTCTCATGGGTATCGGCTCGGCCCGCGGCGACGACCGAGCGGTGGCCGCGGCCGAGATGGCGATCTCCTCGCCGCTGCTCGAGGCGTCCATCGACGGCGCGCGCGGTGTGCTGCTGTCCATCTCCGGCGGCTCCGACCTCGGTCTCTTCGAGATCAACGAGGCCGCCCAGCTGGTGAGTGAGGCCGCGCACCCGGAGGCGAACATCATCTTCGGTGCCGTCATCGACGACGCCCTCGGCGACGAGGTGCGGGTCACCGTGATCGCCGCCGGGTTCGACGGCGGTCAGCCCCCCTCCAAGCGGGAGAACGTCCTCGGCTCGTCCGCCGCGAGGCGCGAGGAGCCCACGCCGGCGCGCCCGGCGGAGGGCCGTCCGTCCTTCGGTTCGCTCGGCAGCGTCACGCCCAAGGAGTTGCCGGAGCCCGCCCCGGAGCCGGTGAGTGAGTTCCCGGTCACCCCGCCGCCGATTCCGCAGTCGCGGAGCTACTCGGACAGTGCGGCCGAGGAACTGGACGTACCGGACTTCCTGAAGTGATAGGACAGCGCGACACCGTGAGCGGCGCGCACTTCGCCTTCACCGACAGGTGGGGCGGGGTGAGCGCCGCTCCGTACGAGGAGCTCAATCTCGGCGGCGCGGTCGGCGACACCCCCGACGTCGTCCGCACCAACCGCGAGCTGGCCGCGAAGTCGCTGGGGCTCGACCCCGGCCGAGTGGTCTGGATGAACCAGGTGCACGGGGCGGACGTGGCGGTGGTCGACGAGCCCTGGGGTGAAAAGCCGGTGCCCGAGGTTGACGCGATCGTCACCGTCCGGCGCGGTCTCGCACTCGCCGTGCTCACCGCCGACTGCACCCCCGTCCTGCTTGCCGATCCGGTCGCCGGGGTGGCGGCCGCCGCTCACGCGGGCCGGCCCGGCATGGTTGCCGGAGTCGTCCCCGCCGCGGTGCGAGCGATGATGGAGCTGGGCGCCGAACCGTCCCGGATCGTCGCCCGCACGGGACCCACGGTCTGCGGCCGGTGCTACGAGGTGCCGGAGGTGATGCGCGCCGAGGTGGCAGCCGTCGAGCCCACGGCGCACGCCGAGACCAGCTGGGGCACTCCGGCGGTCGACGTGGGCGCCGGAGTGCATGCGCAGCTCGAACGGCTCGGGGTGCGCGACCGGGCGCAGTCGCCGGTGTGCACGCTGGAGTCGGATGATCATTTCTCGTACCGCCGCGACCGCACCACCGGGCGGCTCGCGGGCTATGTCTGGCTGGACTGATGGGGCATGACGGACCGCAAGGATCAAATCGCAGCGAACCTCGCGAAAGTAGAGGAACGTATTGCGGCGGCGTGCGCGGCCGCGGGACGCAAGCGGGAAGAGGTGACCCTCATCGTGGTCACCAAGACCTATCCCGCAAGTGATGTGCGGATTCTGTCGGAACTCGGTGTCCGTCACGTCGCCGAGAACCGCGATCAGGACGCGGCGCCCAAGGCGGCGGCTTGCTCGGATCTGCCGCTTACATGGCATTTCGTCGGTCAATTGCAGACCAACAAAGTGCGATCCGTGGTCGGTTATGCCGATCTCGTGCAGTCCGTCGATCGATCGAAGCTCGTGACGGCACTCTCGAGGGAGGCTGTGCGGGCCGGGCGCGAGGTGGGGTGCCTCATCCAGGTCGCGCTCGACGCGGACGAGAGCGGACGGGGGGTTCGTGGAGGCGTGGCGCCCGCGGGAATCGAAGAGTTGGGCGACCTTGTCGCAGGCGCCGGGGGGCTGAGGCTGGACGGACTGATGATTGTCGCACCGCTCACCGGTGAGTACGCGGGGCGTCAACAGGCGGCGTTCGAGCGGTTGATGGATTTGTCGACCGACCTGCGCCGAGCCCATCCGGCTGCAACCATGGTCTCGGCAGGAATGAGTGCGGACCTCGATCAGGCCGTGGCTGCCGGGGCGACACATGTGCGCGTCGGCACCGCGGTACTCGGAGTCCGCCCCAGGCTCGGGTAACGTCGCCAAGAAGTCGGACCACAGCAGAAAATATGGTCATTACCGCTGAGAGGCGGGCGTAACGACCTCGTGGATCGCGGGCACTTGGCGGTCGTCAGCCGATCCACCACAGAGCGGAGGACTCAGAGCATGGCCGGCGCGATGCGCAAGATGGCGGTCTACCTCGGCCTCGTGGAGGACGATGGGTACGACGGCCGGGGATTCGACCCCGACGACGACTTCGAGCCCGAGCTCGACCCGGAGCCGGAGAGGGACCGCAGGCGGCACGAACCGTCACACCAGTCGCACCAGGCGCATCAGCCCCAACGGGACGAATCGGTGCGAATGGTCCAGCCGCCGGCGCCACGGGAACCGGTGCCCCAACCTGCTTCGCTTCCCGCGGAATCAGGACGTCCGGCGCGCATCGCCCCCGTGGCGTCCATCACACAAGAACGCCAGAGTCTGGAGAAGAACGCGCCGGTGATCATGCCCAAGGTCGTGTCCGAACGAGAGCCGTACCGGATCACCACGCTTCACCCACGGACCTACAACGAGGCCCGTACCATCGGGGAACACTTCCGTGAAGGCACACCGGTGATCATGAATCTGACTGAGATGGACGACACAGATGCGAAGCGACTTGTCGACTTTGCGGCCGGTCTGGTGTTTGGTCTTCATGGCAGCATCGAGCGGGTGACGCAGAAGGTGTTCCTGTTGTCGCCTGCTAACGTCGATGTCACAGCGGAGGACAAGGCCCGCATCGCAGAGGGCGGGTTCTTCAACCAGAGCTGAGACGCACCACCGGAAAGAGCGCGGAAACAGGGGAGAGGGAAGCACGGATCATGGGCGTGTTCCTGGAGGTTGTCTACATCGTGCTGATGTGCTTCCTCGTCGTGCTGATTTTCCGGTTGGTCATGGACTATGTCTTCCAGTTCGCCCGCTCATGGCAACCCGGCAAGGCGATGGTGGTCGTTCTGGAGGCCACCTACACTGTCACCGATCCACCGCTGAAGCTTCTGCGGCGGTTCATCCCGCCGCTGCGTCTCGGGGGCGTGGCGCTCGACCTGTCCTTCTTCGTTCTGATGATCATCGTCTACATCCTGATCTCCATCGTGGGGAATCTCGCGAGGTGAATGTGGACGATACGGTCTTGCCGACTGCCGATGACTACGTTGAGGTGAAGAGATGCCGTTGACCCCCGAGGACGTGCGGAACAAGCAGTTCACGACCGTCCGCCTCCGAGAAGGCTATGACGAGGACGAGGTCGATGCCTTCCTCGACGAGGTCGAAGCCGAACTGACCCGCCTGCTGCGGGAGAACGAGGATCTGCGCGCCAAGCTGGCCGCCGCCACGCGTGCCGCCGCGCAGAACCAGCAGAACATGCGCAAGCCGCCGGAGCCGCAGGACCAGCCGCAGGGCATGCGGGGTCCCGGTGGTCCCGTGCCCGCCGGGATATCGGGCCCGCCGCAGCAGCAGATGGGTGGCCCCATGGGTGGTCCGCCCCAGCTGCCCAGCGGTGCACCGCAGCTGCCCGCCGGCCCCGGTGGACAGGGCGGTCCGCAGGGTCCCGGCCCGATGGGTCAGGGGCCGATGGGTCAGGGCCCGATGGGTCAGGGCCCCATGGGGCAGGGCCCGATGGGTCAGCCCCCGATGCCGCAGCAGATGGGCGCCCCCATGGGTGGCCCGATGGGCGGCCCCATGGGCGGTCCGGGTATGCCCGGTCAGGGTCCCGGCGGCGACAGCGCCGCGCGTGTCCTCTCGCTGGCTCAGCAGACCGCCGACCAGGCGATCGCCGAGGCTCGCTCCGAGGCCAACAAGATCGTCGGCGAGGCCCGCAGCCGCGCCGAGGGTCTGGAGCGTGACGCCCGGGCCAAGGCCGACGCTTTGGAGCGGGACGCGCAGGAGAAGCACCGTGTCGCGATGGGCTCGCTGGAGTCCGCCCGCGCCACGCTGGAGCGCAAGGTCGAGGACCTGCGCGGCTTCGAGCGCGAGTACCGCACGCGGCTGAAGTCGTACCTGGAGTCGCAGCTGCGTCAGCTGGAGACCCAGGCCGACGACTCGCTGGCCCCGCCGCGCACCCCGGCCACGGCCTCCCTGCCCTCGCCGGCGGCGCCGTCGATGGCTCCGGCGGGCGCCCCGTCGTACGGCGGCAACCAGACGATGGGTGGTGCCCCGGCACCTGCCCCTCCGTCCTACGGAGGTCAGCAGCAGATGTCCCCGGCGATGACCCAGCCGATGGCGCCGGTCCGTCCGCAGGGCCCGTCGCCGATGGGTCAGGCCCCCTCGCCGATGCGTGGGTTCCTCATCGACGAGGACGACAACTGACGGCATTGAGTACGCCATAGGCGTCGGCAGCATTCAGGGCGGGGCTCCGGATTCTCGATCCGGAGCCCCGCCCTTGTGCTACGCCCGTTCGGGGTGTGTGCCACTGGTGTTCGGGTGTGGGAGCGGTTGTGCGTACGCACACCACGCCGAAGGCCCGGGCCCGCCAAGATTTTTTCGGCGGGCCCGGGCGTTGTCGTGTGCGCTACGCCTTGCGCAGGCGGAACGCCAGGGTGAGGCCCTCGTCGGTGAAGAGCTCACCGTAGGTGCCGTCCGCCTCGCCCTGGGCGAAGTCCGTGGCGAGGACCTCCTCGGCGATCAGGCCCGAGTGCCGGCTCAGGGCCGCGATGACCGCGGGGTCCGTCGCGGTCCACCGGAGTGCGATGCGGTCGGCGACGTCCAGGCCGCTGTTCTTGCGAGCTTCCTGGATCAGCCGGATCGCGTCTCGGGCGAGGCCCGCCTGGCGCAACTCCTCGGTGATCTCCAGATCGAGGGCGACCGTCGCTCCGGAGTCGGACGCCACCGACCAGCCCTCGCGGGGGGTCTCCGTGATGATCACCTCGTCGGGGGCCAGGGTGACCGTCTCCCCGTCGACCTCCACCGACGCCGTGCCCTCGCGCAGTGCCAGGGACAGCGCTGCCGCGTCCGCGTTCGCGACGGCCTTCGCCACGTCCTGGACGCGCTTGCCGAAGCGCTTGCCCAGGGCGCGGAAGTTCGCCTTCGCCGTCGTGTCGACCAGCGAGCCGCCGACCTCGGCGAGGGAGGCGAGCGCCTCCACGTTCAGCTCTTCCGTGATCTGCGAATGCAGCTCCGGGTCCAGGGTCTCGAAGCCCGCCACCGCGACCAGCGCGCGGGACAGCGGCTGACGCGTCTTGACGCCCGACTCCGCGCGTGTGGCACGGCCCAGCTCCACGAGTCGGCGCACCAGCACCATCTGCCGTGACAGCTCCGGGTCGATCGCGGACAGGTCCGTCTCCGGCCAGGGGGCCAGGTGCACCGACTCGGGGGCACCCGCGGTCACCGGCACGACCAGGTCCTGCCAGACCCGCTCGGTGATGAACGGGGTGACCGGTGCCATCAGCTTGGTGACCGTCTCGAGGACCTCGTGCAACGTGCGCAGCGCGGCCTTGTCGCCCTGCCAGAAACGACGGCGCGAGCGGCGGACGTACCAGTTCGACAGGTCGTCGACGAAGGCCGACAGGAGCTTGCCGGCGCGCTGGGTGTCGTAGGACTCCAGGGCCTCGGTCACCTGGTCGGTGAGCGCGTGCAGCTCGGACAGCAGCCAGCGGTCCAGCACCGGACGGTCGGCCGGGGCGGGGTCGGCCTCGCTCGGAGCCCAGCTCGAGGTGCGGGCGTACAGGGCCTGGAAGGCGACCGTGTTCCAGTACGTCAGCAGCGTCTTGCGGACGACCTCCTGGATCGTGCCGTGGCCCACGCGGCGAGCCGCCCAGGGGGAGCCGCCCGCCGCCATGAACCAGCGCACCGCGTCCGCACCGTGCTGGTCCATCAGCGGGATCGGCTGGAGGATGTTGCCGAGGTGCTTGGACATCTTGCGGCCGTCCTCGGCGAGGATGTGGCCCAGGCACACGACGTTCTCGTACGCCGATCTGTCGAAGACCAGCGTGCCGACCGCCATCAACGTGTAGAACCAGCCGCGGGTCTGGTCGATGGCCTCGGAGATGAACTGCGCCGGGTAGCGGGACTCGAACAGTTCCTTGTTCTTGTACGGGTAGCCCCACTGCGCGAACGGCATCGAACCCGAGTCGTACCAGGCGTCGATGACCTCCGGTACGCGCGTGGCCGTCCTGTCGCACTGCGGGCAGGCGAAGGTGACCTCGTCGATGAAGGGGCGGTGCGCGTCGAGCTCCGACTGGTCGGTGCCCGTCAGCGCGGTCAGCTCCGCGCGGGAGCCGACGACGGTGAGGTGGTCGTCCTCGCAGCGCCAGATCGGCAGCGGCGTGCCCCAGTAGCGGTTGCGGGACAGCGCCCAGTCGATGTTGTTGGTCAGCCAGTCGCCGTAGCGGCCGTGCTTGACCGTCTCGGGGAACCAGTTGGTCTTCTCGTTCTCCTCGAGAAGGCGGTCCTTGACGGCCGTGGTGCGGATGTACCACGACGGCTGCGCGTAGTAGATCAGCGCGGTGTGGCAGCGCCAGCAGTGCGGGTAGCTGTGCTCGTACGGGATGTGCTTGAAGAGCCGACCGCGCTGCTGGAGGTCTTCGGTGAGGCGTTCGTCCGCCTTCTTGAAGAAGACGCCGCCGACCAGCGGGACGTCTTCCTCGAAGGTGCCGTCGGCGCGCACCGGGTTGACCACGGGCAGGCCGTACGCGCGGCAGACCTTGAGGTCGTCCTCACCGAAGGCGGGGGACTGGTGGACCAGACCCGTGCCGTCCTCGGTGGTGACGTACGTGGCGTTCACCACGTAGTGGGTGCCGCCCGGGGTCTCCGGGAACTCCACCAGCTCGAAGGGCCGTTGGTACGTCCAGCGCTCCATCTCGGCGCCGGTGAAGGTCTGGCCCGTGGGCTCCCAGCCCTCGCCGAGCGCCTTGCCGACGAGCGGCTCGGCGACGACGAGCTTCTCCTCGCCGTTCGTCGCGACGACGTAGGTGACCTCGGGGTGCGCGGCGACCGCGGTGTTCGAGACGAGCGTCCAGGGGGTCGTCGTCCACACCAGGAGCGCGGCCTCGCCGCCGAGCGGACCGGAGGTGAGCGGGAAACGGACATAGACCGACGGGTCCACGACGGTCTCGTAGCCCTGGGCCAGCTCGTGGTCCGACAGGCCCGTGCCGCAGCGGGGGCACCAGGGGGCGACGCGGTGGTCCTGGACCAGCAGGCCCTTGTTGAAGATCTCCTTCAGCGACCACCAGACCGACTCGATGTACTCGGGCTCCATCGTGACGTAGGCCTCGTCGAGGTCGACCCAGTAACCCATGCGGGTGGTCAGCTCGGAGAAGGCGTCGGTGTGGCGGAGGACGGACTCGCGGCACTTGGCGTTGAACTCGGCGATGCCGTACGCCTCGATGTCCTTCTTGCCGCTGAAGCCGAGCTCCTTCTCCACCGCCAGCTCCACCGGGAGGCCGTGGCAGTCCCAGCCGGCCTTGCGGGCCACGTGGTAGCCGCGCATGGTGCGGAAACGAGGGAAGACGTCCTTGAAGACGCGGGCCTCGATGTGGTGGGCACCCGGCATGCCGTTGGCGGTGGGCGGGCCCTCGTAGAACACCCACTCGGGGCGGCCCTCGGACTGCTCCAGGCTCTTGGCAAAGATCTTCTGCTCGCGCCAGAAGTCGAGCACCGCGTGCTCGAGCGCGGGCAGGTCGACCTGGGCGGGCACCTGGCGGTACTGCGTCATCGATCTTCCTCCGGCGGACGTGCTGCCTTCCGTCGGAGGGACGAGAGCCGGGAATCGTCTGCATTCCCCGTACGCCGTGTGCGGCGCGCTCCCGCGGTACCACCCTCCTTGGTTCCCCGGTGCGGTGTACGCGCCGGTGAACCCCCTCATTGGGGTCGCGATGCCGGTTCTAGTGACCCTGGACGGTCCATGGGCTCTGCCCACTGTCCAAGGCTTTCTTCCGGCGGCTCCGGGGTGATCTTCACGTCGCGCTCGCCCCCGGGCTTCCACCGTCCCCGGATCGCTCATGGCTGCGTACGGCGCTACTCGTCCCCATCCACGCTTCTCGCTCCGCCCAGTGTACGGCCCCGCACGGACGGCGGCCGACCGGTTTTCCTCCTTCCGAGGCCAGGGGCACCATGGGCCCGTCGGTGACCCGAATGGCGCGGCCCCACTGCCCGGATCCCAGGACGCAGGGCCCGGCGGATTACGGGGCGGAGAGCTGGGCACAAGGGATGCAGGCTCGTCGTGCGGCTCGCCCGCGGCGGGCGATTCGGTGGCGTGCCCCCGTTGCCGCGGGCCAGAAGTCGATTTATCGTCCCAGCACGATTCGCGCGCAAGGTCACAATATGTGAAGGGGCCGCGGCCATGGTGGCGAAGAAGACCGCCGTACAGCAGTCGTCGTCCGGCAGAACCGCCGATACGACTGGCTCCGGCGCGTCGGCGGCCCCTGACGTGCGCGGGAAGAAGAACGCCCACGCGGCCATGAGCCGGACGGCCGGGCTGGTGAGGAAGCTGGGGGCGGCTGTCGGCGGGGCCGCCAGGGCCGGGAGGGGGCCGGCGGAGGCGGCGGCCCGGCAGCGGGCGGCCGCAAACCCCGGGGCCACGGGAAATGCGCGGGGAGGCCGCAAGGGGACGGCTGTCGCGGCACCGCACGCCGGCCGGGCGGCTGCTCGGAAGGCCGGGGCCGGGGAGACGCCCGCCAGGGAGGCGGCCTCGTCCGCGTCGGTGGGCGCGGCGGGGAAGGCATCGGCGAAGTCGGGCGCCAAGAAGTCCGTAGCCGGGAAGTCGGTTGCCGGGAATGTCGGGAATGTTCGGAGCGCTGGGAACGCTGGGAATTCGAGAGCCCGGGCGTCCGCCGGGAAGACGGCGGCTCGGAAGACGCCTTCCGAGAAGCCCGCCGCCACCGCGGGCGCCTCCCGTGGGGCGCCCACGAAGAAGGCGGCGGCCACATCGGCGACGGCCGTGACGGCCGGTGGGAGATCGGCTTCCGACACGGCCGGCAGGAAGACGGCCGGCGGAAGGAGATCGGCCGGGGGGACGGCCGGCAGGGAGCCGGCCGCCAGGAAGCAGGACCAGGCCGGAGACGCCGGGAAGGCGGTGGCTCCGAAGAGAACGGCCGGGAGGAAGGGCCGAGGACAGGAGGACGGCGGTCCCGAGGGACCGGCGGGGAAGAAGTCGGCGGCCGGCAAGAAGAAGGCGGTGACCGCCACCACCGCCAAGAAGCCGGCAGCGAAGAGGCCCGGCGCCAAGGAGGCAGCGGTGACCAGCACCGTGGTGAGGAAGGCGACAGCGGCGAAGAAGCCCGTCGCCAAGAAGGCGGCGGAAGGCACCGTCGCCGAGGGGGCTTCGTCGAAGAAGTCCGCCGCCAAGAAGGCACCGGGCAAGAAGGCAGCAGCCAAGAAGGCCGTCGCCAAGAAGACGGCCGCGGCCAAGGCCACGGCCCCGAAGAGCGCTGCCGGTAGGGGCGGCACCACGAAAAGCATCCCCACAAAGAGTGCGGCCAAGAAGAGCACGGCCAAGAAGGCGGGTGCGGGAAAGGTCGCGAAGCAGACGGGAGCCACGACGGTGGTTGCGAAGAAGACTCCTGGCACGGCCACAGCGGCGACGAACCCCACCGCGGTTCCCAAGGCGAGGTTCGCCGCGGTGGAGCCCGGCGAGCTGGCGGTGCGCCCCGGCGAGGACCCGTGGACTCCCGAGGAGGTGGCGGAGGCACGCGCGGAGCTCGAGTCCGAGGCGATGCGGCTGCGCGGCGAGATCGACGCGTCCGAGCAGGCGCTGGTCGGGCTGATGCGCGACTCCGGGGACGGCGCCGGCGACGACCAGGCGGACACGGGCACGAAGAACATCACGCGCGAGCACGAGATGGCGCTCTCCGCCAACGCGCGGGAGATGCTGGAGCAGACCGAACGCGCCCTGGACGGCCTCGACGCCGGCACCTACGGCCTGTGCGAGAGTTGCGGCGACCCCATCGGAAAGGCCCGTATGCAGGCCTTCCCGCGCGCCACGCTGTGCGTGGAGTGCAAGCAGAAGCAGGAACGTCGGTAGTGATCCTCTCCTGAACACCTGGTGGAGCCGGGTGGTGCCGTACTCTCGTCCTCAGTCAGGCACCTAGGTTGAGGGATTCACGTGGCAGAGGCGGAGCGCATCATCGGTACGCCGGACATCCCAGACGCGTCGGGGGCCGGGCCGGAGCAGTCCGAGGAACGGGCCCCGGCGGACGGCTCCGGCGCGAACGAGGCGGGGTCCAGTGTCGCCGAGCGCCCCAAGGGCAAGCGCCGGATCACGGTCCTGTTCGCGGTCGCGGCCTTCGCCTACGCCCTCGACCTGGTCAGCAAGCTGATCGTGGTCGCGAAGCTGGAGCACCACGCGCCGATCGAGGTCATCGGCGACTGGCTGAAGCTCGAGGCCATTCGCAATCCGGGCGCGGCCTTCGGTTTCGGCGAGGCCTTCACTGTGATCTTCACGGTGATCGCGGCCGCCGTGATCGTGGTGATCGCCCGCCTCGCGCGCAAGCTCTACAGCGTCCCCTGGGCGGTCGCGCTCGGCCTGCTGCTCGGCGGCGCCCTGGGCAACCTCACCGACCGGATCTTCCGCTCGCCGGGCGTCTTCGAGGGCGCGGTCGTCGACTTCGTCGCGCCGAAGGACTTCGCCGTCTTCAATCTGGCCGACTCGGCGATCGTGTGCGGCGGCATCCTGATCGTGCTGCTGTCCTTCCGCGGGCTCGACCCGGACGGAACGGTCCACAAGGACTGAGCCGCCGGGACTCTCGTACGGCACTGTCCGACCCGTCCGGCATACTCGACGGGTGAGCACGCTTCCCGAGATCCGTACCCTGCCCGTACCGGACGGCCTGGAGGGCGAGCGCGTCGACGCCGCCATCTCCCGCATGTTCGGCTTCTCCCGCACGAAGGCGGCGGAGCTGGCCGCCGCGGGCAAGGTGCAGGTCGACGGCACGGTGGTCGGCAAGTCGGAGCGGGTGCGCGGCGGGGCCTGGCTCGAGGTCGAGATGCCACAGGCACCCGCGCCGGTTCAGGTGGTCGCCGAGCCGGTCGAGGGCATGGACATCGTGCACGACGACGAGGACGTGGTCGTGATCGTGAAGCCGATCGGTGTGGCCGCGCATCCGTCGCCGGGCTGGTCGGGCCCGACCGTGATCGGCGGTCTCGCCGCCGCCGGGTACCGCATCTCGACCTCGGGCGCCGCCGAGCGCCAGGGCATCGTGCACCGCCTCGACGTGGGCACCTCGGGCCTGATGGTCGTGGCCAAGTCGGAGCACGCGTACACGTCGCTCAAGCGGCAGTTCAAGGAGCGCACGGTCGACAAGCGCTACCACACGCTTGTCCAGGGTCATCCCGATCCGACCAGCGGAACCATCGACGCGCCCATCGGACGGCACCCCACGCACGACTACAAGTGGGCGGTCACGGCCGACGGCAAGCCGTCCGTCACGCACTACGACCTGATCGAGGCCTTCCGCTCGGCCTCCCTGCTCGACGTCAAGCTGGAGACCGGGCGCACCCACCAGATCCGGGTCCACATGGCCGCCCACCGGCACCCGTGCGTCGGCGACCTGACCTACGGTGCGGACCCGACGGTCGCCAAGCGGCTCGGCCTGACCCGCCAGTGGCTGCACGCCGTGCGCCTGGGATTCGAGCATCCGGGGGCCGGAACGTGGGTGGAGTTCGAGAGCGCCTACCCCGCCGACCTGCAGAAGGCGCTGGACAAGGTACGTGAGGAGAGCTGGGCATGACCGCGGCGTACGTGGTGCGCACAGCCGAGGACCCCGCCGACCGTGAGGCGTGCTTCACGGTCCGTAAGGAGGTCTTCGTGAGGGAGCAGGGCGTTCCCGAGGACATCGAGTACGACGTCCACGACGCCGACGCGGTGCATGTGCTGGCCGTGCGGGAGGACGGCGTGCCGCTCGGCACGGGGCGCCTGCTGTCCGGGGAGGCGGCCGCGGCGAATAACGGCGGTGATCCGTCCGTGGGGTCCCTGGGGCGTCTCGCGGTGACACGTGAAGCGCGAGGTCTCGGCGTCGGCGCGGCGCTGGTCCGGGCGATCGAGGACGCGGCACGCGCACGTGGCCTCACGGCGGTGGACCTGCACGCACAGACGCACGCACTGGGGTTCTACGAGCGGCTGGGATACGAGGCGTACGGGCCGGAGTTCCCGGATGCCGGGATACCGCATCGCGCGATGCGGCGCCCTGTGTAGCCGGGGAGCGCCGGACGGTCCCGCGGGAGGGTGACGTGGCAGGCTTGGGGTCTGCCGTGTGATCGTCGAACCGCCGGAGCGCTCACCGTGGATCAACTGGCCCTGATGCTCCTGTTGCTGCTCGGGGCCGTGGTCAGTGTCCCGGTCGGGGACCGGCTGGGGGTGCCGGCTCCGGTGCTGATGACGCTGCTCGGGATCGTGCTGGCACTGCTGGACTTCGTGCCGAACGTGAACGTCCCGCCCGAGCTGATCCTGCCCGCGCTGCTGCCGCCGCTGCTGTACGCCGCCGCGCGCCGTACCTCCTGGCGCCAGTTCGCGGCCAACAAACGGCCGATCTTCCTGCTGGCCGTCGCGCTGGTGTTCGTCACCACCATGTGTGTGGCCGCGGTGGCCCACGCGATCGTGCCCGGGCTGCCGGTCGCCGCCGCGGTCGTCCTCGGCGCGCTGGTCGCGCCGCCCGATCCGGTCGCGGCCACCGCCGTGGCGGGTCAGCTCGGACTGCCCCGCAGGCTGGTCTCGATCCTGGAGGGCGAGGGCCTGTTCAACGACGTGACGGCGATCGTGCTGTACCACGTCGCGATCGCCGCCGCCGTGAGCGGAACGTTCTCACTGCCCAACGCCCTGCTGGAACTGGTGCTCTCCGCGATCGTCGCCCTGGTCGTCGGGCTCGTGCTCGGCTGGGCCGCCAGAAAGCTGCTGGACCTGCTGAACGACGCCACCCTGCAGGTCGGGCTGACCCTTCTGGTGCCGTACGGGTCGTACGTTCTGGCCGAGGAACTGCACGGCTCCGGCGTCCTGGCCGTGCTGGTCACCGCGCTGTTCCTGGCGGAGGCCCGGGATCCGGACGACGTGCTGATGCGCCTGGCCGGGCACACGTTCTGGGAGGTGATCGACACCCTCGTCACCGGGATCGCGTTCGGGCTGATCGGGCTCGAGCTGCACCAGGCGATCCGGACCGCGTCCGGGCGGTGGGACCACATGCTGGTCTGGGCCGCGGCGATCGTGGGTGTCGTGGTGTTCGTGCGGTTCGTGTATCTGCTGCCGGCGACCTGGCTGACCAAGCGGCTGCACGCCATGCGGGACTACGACGAGGACATTCCCATGTCGTGGCGGGAGACCGTCGTGATGTGGTGGTCGGGAATGCGCGGCGTGGCCTCGGTGGCGCTTGCCCTGGCCATTCCGCTGACCATGGACGACGGGTCGCCCTTCCCCGCCCGGGACGAGATCATTTTCATCGCGTTCGGGGTGATCATGGCGACCTTGGTGCTCCAGGGGCTGACGCTGCCGTGGCTGGTGAAGAGGCTCGGGGTGCGGGCCGACACGGTGAGGGAGAAGGAGTTCGAACGGGCGCTGGCGGTCCGCGCGGCCAAGGCGGCGAAGCGCCGGCTGAAGGAGATCGAGGACGTCGAGGAACTGCCGGAGGAACTGTCCGAACAACTGCTGCGGCGGGCCTCCGACATCGGAGTGCGCATCAGCCCCGAACTCGCGGACGAGGAGCGGCGCGAGGCGCACCAGCAGCGCGTCAAGCGCCTGAAGCGGCTGCGCCGGATCCAGGGGGAGATGCTCAGCGCGGCCCGGCACGAGGTGCTGGCGGCGCGCAGCGAACCGGGGGCGGACCCGGAGGTCGTCGATCGGGTGCTCCGCCACCTGGACGTGCGCAGCCTGCGCTGACGGCTGCGCAGGACCCGACGACTCGTGCCGGGGCCCGGGAGAAACAACCGCCCCGCGGTTGCCCGGCTTTGTACGATCGGATCATGGCGCGCAATGTGGTGATCAGTGGCGGCGGTACGGGGATCGGGCTCGCGGCGGCGCGAGCCTTCGCGTCGGACGGGGACCGGGTGTTGCTCCTCGGCCGGCGGCCGGAGGTCCTGGAGAAGGCCGAGCTGCCCGGCGCGCTCACCTACGCGGCCGACCTGAGCGACCCCCACGCGGTGCGCGGGGTGGCCCGTTTCGTGGCCGACGAGCTCGGCACCGTGGACGTCCTCGTCAACAGCGCGGGCGGAGCCGGGAATCCGGAGCCCGCGGCCGACACCGAGGACCGGCTCGACGCCGTGGCGCACGCCTGGACCGTCAACTTCCGGCTGAACGTGCTGACCGCGACCCTCCTCACGGAGGCGCTGCGCGACCGGCTCGCCTCGCCAGGCGGGCGCGTGCTGTTCCTGAGCTCCATCGCCGCCTACCGCGGCTCCGGCAGCGGAGCGTACGCCGCGTCCAAGGCCGCCCTGCACCCGTACGCCTTCGACCTGGCCCGGGAGCTGGGACCGCGCGGGATCACGGTGAACGTGGTCGCTCCCGGCTATGTCGAGGACACCGAGATCTTCGGCGAGGCGATGGACCCGGCGCGGCGCCGACGGCTCATCGCGGAGACGTCGACCGGCCGGGCCGGGACGCCCGGCGACATCGCCGAGACCCTGCACTGGCTGGCGTCCCACGGAGCGGGACACATCACCGCGCAGGTGATTCAGGTCAACGGTGGTGCCGAGCACGGACACTGACGGACCGCCGTCTCAGCCCCGGCTCGTCCGCGGCGGTTCGTACGCCCTGCGGGCCGCTTCGGGCGACCCTTGGCCGTTCCTGCTGGGCGGTGGTACCGCGTCCGCCGTGTTGACCCGCGGCAGCGCGTAGGGGTGCTCCTCGGCCAGCCAGCGGATCATCTGCTCGCGGACCGTGACCCGGACCGTCCAGATGTCGTCCGCGTCCTTCGCCGTCACCAGCGCCCGCACCTGCATGGTGTTGGGCGTCGTGTCGGTGACCTGGAGGCCGAGGGCACGTCCGTCCCAGGCCGGGCACTCGCGCAGGATGTCGCGGAGCTTTTCGCGCATCGCCTCCACGGGCGCGGCGTGGTCGACGTGGAAGTGGACGATGCCCGTCATCTGGGGGCTGCCGCGCGACCAGTTCTCGAACGGCTTCGAGGTGAAGTACGACACCGGCATGGTGATCCGGCGCTCGTCCCAGGTTCGCACCGTGAGGAAGGTGAGCGTGATCTCGTCGACGGTGCCCCACTCGCCGTCCACCACGACCGTGTCGCCGAGCCGCACCACGTCGCCGAACGCTATCTGCAGCCCGGCGAAGAGGTTGGCGAGCGTGGACTGGGCGGCCACACCGGCGACAATGCCGAGGATGCCGGCCGAGGCGAGCAGCGACGCGCCGGCCGCCCGCATCGCCGGGAACGTCAGCAGCATGGCGGAGGCCGCCATCACGCCGACCACCGCTGCCACCACGCGCATGATCAGCGACACTTGGGTGCGCACCCGGCGGACCCGGGCCGCATCGGGGTGGGCGCGGGCATAGCGGGTGTACGAGGTCTCCACGACCGCGGCGGCGATCCGGATCACCAGCCATGCGGCCGCACCGATCAGCACCAGCGTCAGGGTCCGGCCGACGCCGACCCGGTGGGCCTCGAGGAGCTTCGCCTGGTCGTAGGAGCCCCTCAGCAGGGCCGCGCACAGGACGAGCTGGTAGGGGATGCGGCCGCGACGGAGCAGTCCCCACAGGGGGGTCTCGGGGTGCCGGCCGTTCGCCTTGCGCAGCAGGAGGTCCGTGCCCCACCCGATGAGCAGTGTGAGCACGACCGAGCCGCCGACGACGATCACCGGGCGCAGTACGTTCTCCATGCCTTGGAACGTAACCGGACGACGCGAAGATGAACATGCGACCTGGATCCACCCGGCTACGCGCTGCCGACGGCGCCGTCCGTCCCGGCTGGCACCATGGGCTCATGAACATCATGCTCTTCCACTCGACGTACGGACTGCGGCCCGCGGTCCGGGCCGCCGCCGACCGGCTCCGCGCCGCCGGGCACGAAGTGTGGACACCCGACCTGTTCGACGGCCGTACCTTCGAGACGGTCGAGGAGGGCATGGCGTTCAAGGACGAGATCGGCAAGGAGGAGCTGCTCAAGCGGGCCGTCCTGGCCGCCGCGCCGTACTCGGAGCGAGGGCTTGTGTACGCCGGATTCTCCCTGGGTGCCGCCACCGCGCAGACCCTGGCGCTCGGCGACGGCAAGGCCCGCGGGCTGCTGCTGCTGCACGGTACGTCGGACATCGCGCCGAGCGCCTCGGTGGACGACCTGCCGGTCCAGCTGCATGTCGCCGAGCCGGACCCGTTCGAGACGGACGACTGGCTGACCGCCTGGTACCTGCAGATGGGCAAGGCGGGAGCCGATGTGGAGATCTACCGTTACGCCGGCGCCGGGCACCTCTACACCGACCCCGATCTGCCGGACTACGACGAAGAGGCGGCCGAGACCACCTGGCGGGTGGCGCTCGGCTTCCTCGACGGTCTGTGAGCGGTCTACCCGGCGGGGGTCACACCGGGTCGTACGCGCGCTCGACCTTCTGCGTGCCGCTGCGGGTGCGGTAGGAGCGCGCCCACGAGGAGGTGGCGTTCGGGCTGGTGCGGTCGGACAGGACGTAGTAGTCCATCTGCGCCCGCTCGGCGGTGATGTCCAGCACGCCGTAGCCGTGGCGGTCGGTGTCCACCCACTGCACGTGCCGGTTGGCCGCGCGGATGACAGGGGAGGCCAGCGCCGAGACGGTGCCCTCGGGGACCTTGACGATGTCGTCGAGGTTGTCGGAGGTGACCGAGGTGACCACGAACTCGGTGCCGGCCGAGGGGGACAGCGGATAGGTGCCGGCGTCGATCGGTATGTCGTTGGCCCACGCCATGTGGATGTCGCCGGTGAGGAAGACCGTGTTCCTGATGGCGTTGTTCCGCAGGTGGGCGAGGAGTTCCCGGCGGTCGTCCGTGTAGCCGTCCCACTGGTCGGTGTTGAGGGCCATGCCCTCCTGCGGCAGGCCCAGCAGCTTCGCCAGCGGCTTGAGCAGGTCCGCGGTGAGCGAGCCGATGGCGAAGGGCGAGATCATCACCGAGTTGCCGACCAGTCGCCAGGTGGTGTCCGAGGCCTTCAGGCCCGCCTTCAGCCAGTCGAGCTGGGCGCGTCCCGTGATCGTGCGGTTCGGGTCGTCGACCGAACCGCTGGCCGTGGACGCCTGCTGCGAGCGGAACGAGCGCAGGTCGAGCAGCGAGAGGTCGGCGAGCCTGCCGAAGCGCAGCCGGCGGTAGGTGGTGCCCTCGATCGCCGGGCGGACCGGCATCCACTCGAAGTACGCCTGCTTGGCGGCCGCCTTACGGGTGGTCCAGGTGCCCTCGGCGCCCTCCGTGTGGTTGACCGCGCCGCCCGACCAGGTGTTGTCGGCGAACTCGTGGTCGTCCCAGATCGCGATGACCGGCGCCTTGTGGTGCAGGGCCTGGAGGTCGGGGTCGGTCTTGTAACGGGCGTGCCGGGTCCGGTAGTCGGCGAGCGTGATGATCTCGTTGGCCGGGGAGTGCGGGCGGACGACTGTGCCCCGGGTCCCGTACTCGCCGCTCTGGTACTCGTAGATGTAGTCGCCCAGGTGCAGCCACGCGTCCAGATCGCCCCGGGCGGCCAGGTGACGGTACGCCGAGAAGTAACCGGCCTCCCAGTTCGCGCAGGAGACCACGCCGAAACGCAGTCCGGACACCGAGGCATTGGCGGCCGGGGCCGTGCGGGTGCGGGCGACGGGGGAGTCGGTGCCGCCGGCGGAGAAGCGGAACCAGTAGTCCGTGGCGGGTTCGAGACCGCGTATGTCCGCCTTGACCGTGTGGTCGGAGGCGGCAGCGGCGGTGACGGACCCCTTGGCGACGATGTTCGTCAGCGCCTTGTCCTTGGCGATGACCCAGCTCACCACGGTGTCCGGGCCGATCCCGGAGCCGGGCAGCGCCTCGGCGGTGGGGGTCACCCGGGTCCACAGCAGGACGCCGTCCGGCAGCGGGTCTCCGGAGGCCACGCCGTGCAGGAAGGCGGGAGCGTCGGTGGCGGCACGGGCCGGGAGGGCGGCGGCGAGCGGAACGCCCAGGACGGCGGTGGCGGCAGCGGCCTTGACGACCGTACGGCGGCGCGGGGAGAGGGAGTTGCCACTCTCGGATGCTCTGTGTCGACTGGTCACGGCCGATCAGATTACTGACCGGTACGCATAAAGAGCGGGCGAACGTGGAAAGTTCGCCCGCTCTTTGTCTGCCGGTCCCCGGGGTGGATCCCCCGGGCCGGTGTCAGCCCTGGAGCACCTTGTCGATCGCCGTGGTGAACTCGGGCACCGTCATGGGCGCGTTCTGGCCGTCGGATCCGGTGATCGTCTTGCCGTCCATCTTCAGGGTCGGAGTGCCCTGCACACCGCTCTTGTTGAACGCGCCGGACATGTCCAGCGCCCACTTGTCGTAGGTGCCGTCCTTCACGGCCTTCTGGAAGGCGGCGTTGCCCTTGAGGGCCGGCACCGTGTCCGCGACCTTGATCAGGTAGCTGTCGTCCTTGAACTTGTCGTCGGTCTCGTCGGGGTGCCACTGCTTGGAGTACAGGGCCGCCTTGTACTCCAGGAAGGCCTCGGGGCTCACATTGAGCGCGGCGCCCATGGCGCTCAGCGCGTTCTTGGAGCCCTCGCCCTGCGTGTTGTTGTCGATGAACGAGGCACCGACGTACTGGATCTTGAACTTCCCGTCGTCGACGTCCTTCTTCACGGTCGCGCCGACGGTCTGCTCGAACTGGGCGCAGATCGGGCAGCGCGGGTCCTCGTACATCTCGAGGGTCTTCGGGGCGGTGCTCTTGCCGATGACGACGGTCGTGCCGTCGGCGCCGCTGGTGTTGGCCGGCTTGACGAGCTTGTCGTCCTTCGCCGCCTCCCAATAGCCGGGCTTGTTGTTCTGGACGACGGCGTAGCCTATGCCGCCGGCGGCGGCCAGGACCGCCACGACCGAGGCGGCGACGATGACCTGCCGCTTCGTCTTGTCGCGCTTGGCCTGACGCTCGCGCTCCTGACGCAGCCGCTCTCGGGCCGCCGTCTTCGCCGGCTGGCTGTTCCGCTTGCTCATTGGGTGATCTCCATGGGGATGTGCGCACGCATGGTGCGCGGGATGTGTGGGGGGTCTTCCGGTGCTCGGGTGGTTCAGGCGAAGGCGACCGAGCGCGGAGGACCCCGGCGTCCCAGGGAGTGCACGAACAGGTGGGTACGGGTGGTGGCGGCGCGGTGGACGGGGCGCGGAGCCCGGCAGGAGGGGGAGAGCCGCACCGCGACCGCGGCGACGGCGACCAGCAGGGGCCGGAACGTGGTTGCGGCCGCCGCGCGCAGCAGATCGGCCAGCGCCCGCTCGCCCCTGCGCAGCCAGGAGGCCGCGAAGAGCCCCACGCTGACATGCGCGGCCAGCAGTATCCAGGCGGTGGCCGGGTCGGCGTGCGTGAGGAGTGCCGCGACCCGGTCGCTGCCGGTACCGGTGACCCGGGTCAGCGGAGTGGCCAGGGTGCCGCCGCTGCACAGGACGTCCAGGCCCACCGAGCGCAGCGGACCGGTGACCGGGCCGCCCACCCTGCCGTAGCAGGCGTGCTGGCCCGCGGTGAACACCGTGTCCGCGGTCAGCTCCAGGGGCACCAGCAGGGCCGCGATCTTCCTGAAGCCGCGCTCGCGGCCCGCCAGCGCGTACGAGACGACGAAGACGGCGCCGGCGATCACGGCCACCGTCCCCATCGGCAGCGGGACCTCGGACAGCAGCACGTGCGACGCGGTGCTGAGCGTCACGACCATGGTCGTGAACAGCGCCGCGCGTACGGCTCTGAGCTGGGTCCCGGATATGTCCATAGCGGTGAGAGTGTCGCATGCGCTCCCGTAAGGGGCCCTTAAAGGGGGGCCAGGCGTTACGGGAGCGTTGTGCGGGGAGCGGTCTAGGAGGCCTGCAGACCGGGGATCCGGCCGTTGCGGAACAGATCCACGAAGATCTGGTGGTCGGCACGCGCGCGTGCCCCGTACTCGTGCGCGAAGTCGGCCAGCAGCTCCGGGAAGCCCGCCTCGTCGGCGGCGATCGCCGCGTCGATGGCCCGCTCCGTGGAGAACGGCACCAGGGACTCGCCGGACTGGTCGTCCGCGGCCGCGTGCATGGTGGCGGTGGCGCGGCCCAGGTCGGCGACGACCGCCGCGATCTCCTCCGGGTCGTCGATGTCGCCCCAGTCCAGGTCCACGGCGTACGGCGACACCTCGGCGACCAGCTGGCCCGCACCGTCCAGCTCGGTCCAGCCCAGCCACGGGTCGGCGTGCGCCTGCAGGGCGCGCTGGGAGATCACCGTGCGGTGGCCCTCGTGCTGGAAGTATTCACGGATCGCCCGGTCGGTGATGTGACGGGAGACGGCCGGGGTCTGGGCCTGCTTGATGTAGATCACCACGTCGTTCTCCAGGGCGTCGCTGTTGCCCTCGAGAAGGATGTTGTACGACGGCAGGCCTGCGGAGCCGATGCCGATGCCACGGCGGCCGACCACGTCCTTGACGCGGTAGGAGTCCGGGCGCGCCAGAGACGACTCCGGCAGCGTCTCCAGGTAGCCGTCGAAGGCCGCCAGCACCTTGTACCGGGTGGCGGCGTCCAGCTCGATGGAGCCGCCGCCCGGTGCGAAGCGTCGCTCGAACTCGCGGATCTCGGTCATCGAGTCCAGCAGCCCGAAGCGGGTCAGCGAACGGGCGTCACGCAGCGCGTCCAGGAGCGGCCCCTGTGCGGTGTCCAGGGTGAAGGGCGGCACCTCGTCCCTCTTGGCGCCGGTCGCGAGGGCGTGGATGCGCTCGCGGTAGGCCGACGCGTAGACCTTGACCAGCTCGGTGATCTGCCCGTCGCTGAGCGCCTTCGCGTACCCGATCAGTGCCATGGAGGCGGCGAAGCGCTTCAGGTCCCAGGTGAAGGGGCCGACGTACGCCTCGTCGAAGTCGTTCACATTGAAGATCAGGCGGCCCGTGGAGTCCATGTACGTGCCGAAGTTCTCGCCGTGCAGGTCGCCGTGGATCCACACCCGGGAGGTGCGGTCGTCCAGGTAGGGGCCGCCGCGCTTCTCGGCGTCGAGGTCGTGGTAGAAGAGGCACGCCGTGCCCCGGTAGAACGCGAAGGCGGAAGCCGCCATCTTGCGGAACTTCACGCGGAACGCGGCCGGGTCGGCGGCGAGCAGCTCGCCGAAGGCGGTGTCGAAGACGGCGAGGATCTCCTCGCCGCGTTGCTCGGCGCTGAGCTGCGGAACCGACATCGCTGGGTGCCTCCAGGTGCAGGTGGTGCGTGACGTGTGGGACGGAGTCGTCCGTCCCCTTCCAACGGACGACGGTACGCGGGAGTGCCCGTGACCTTCGCACGAGGACACGGGCGGTGAGGCCCGTGTCCGTCGCACGAAGATACGGGTGCACGGTCCGTGTTCGCCGCGTGAAGGCGCGGGTGCGCGGTCCGTGTCCCTCGGATGAAGGTACGCGTGGAAGGCCTTCGGGTGTCAGTGCCGAGGCATAGACTTCGACGCTGTCCCCCAGACTGTCCGCAGCCTGTCGGACCGCCGTTGACGTCTGCCCGCCCGTCACCCGACCACCGCCCCTCGACGAGGCGCTCCGCGCCACACTGCCCGCCCGTCACCCGACCACCACCCACACTGCCTATGGGAGGCCGAAGCCGTGTCGAAGCCGCCGTTCACGCACCTGCACGTCCACACCCAGTACTCGCTGCTGGACGGTGCGGCGCGGCTGAAGGACATGTTCAACGCGTGCAACGAGATGGGCATGACGCACATCGCCATGTCCGACCACGGCAACCTCCACGGCGCGTACGACTTCTTCCACTCCGCGAAGAAGGCCGGAATCACCCCGATCATCGGCATCGAGGCGTATGTCGCTCCCGAGTCCCGGCGCAACAAGCGCAAGATCCTGTGGGGCCAGCCGCACCAGAAGAGGGACGACATCTCCGGCTCCGGCGGTTACACCCACAAGACGATGTGGGCGGTGAACAAGACCGGTCTGCACAATCTCTTCCGTCTGTCCTCGGACGCGTACGCCGAGGGCTGGCTGCAGAAGTGGCCCCGCATGGACAAGGAGACCATCGCTCAGTGGTCCGAGGGCATCGTCGCCTCCACGGGCTGTCCCTCGGGGGAGGTGCAGACCCGGTTGCGTCTCGGCCACTTCGACGAGGCCCTGAAGGCGGCCGCCGAGTACCAGGACATCTTCGGCAAGGACAAGTACTTCCTGGAGCTGATGGACCACGGCATCGAGATCGAGCGCCGGGTCCGCGACGGCCTGCTGGAGATCGGCCGGAAGCTCGGCATCCCCCCGCTGGTCACCAACGACTCGCACTACACACACGCCCATGAGGCGGGTGCCCACGACGCCCTGCTGTGCATCCAGACGGGCAAGAACCTCTCCGACCCGGACCGCTTCAAGTTCGACGGCACCGGCTACTACCTGAAGTCCACGGACGAGATGTACGCCATCGACTCCTCGGACGCCTGGCAGGAAGGCTGCGCCAACACGCTCCTCGTGGCCGAGATGGTCGACACGACCGGCATGTTCGAGAAGCGCGACCTCATGCCCAAGTTCGACATCCCCGAGGGCTACACCGAGGTCACCTGGTTCCAGGAGGAGGTGCGCCGCGGCATGGAGCGCCGCTTCCCGGGCGGCATCCCCGAGGACCGCCAGAAGCAGGCCGAGTACGAGATGGACGTCATCATCCAGATGGGGTTCCCGGGCTACTTCCTCGTGGTCGCCGACTTCATCATGTGGGCCAAGAAGAACGGCATCGCCGTCGGTCCCGGGCGAGGCTCCGCGGCCGGCTCGATCGTCGCCTACGCCATGGGGATCACCGACCTCGACCCGATCCCGCACGGTCTGATCTTTGAGCGGTTCCTCAACCCCGAGCGCGTCTCGATGCCGGACGTCGACATCGACTTCGACGAGCGTCGGCGCGTCGAGGTGATCAGGTACGTGACGGAGAAATACGGCGCCGACAAGGTCGCCATGATCGGCACATACGGCACCATCAAGGCCAAGAACGCCATCAAGGACTCCGCGCGCGTGCTGGGCTACCCGTACGCGATGGGCGACCGCATCACCAAGGCCATGCCCGCCGACGTCCTCGGCAAGGGCATCCCGCTGTCCGGCATCACCGACTCCAGCCACCCCCGGTACTCGGAGGCGGGCGAGGTCCGCGGGATGTACGAGAACGAGCCGGACGTGAAGAAGGTGATCGACACCGCCAAGGGCGTCGAGGGCCTGGTGCGGCAGATGGGCGTGCACGCGGCCGGCGTGATCATGTCCAGCGAGACCATCACCGAGCATGTGCCCGTCTGGGTGCGGCACACCGACGGCGTGACCATCACCCAGTGGGACTACCCGAGCTGTGAGTCGCTCGGCCTGCTGAAGATGGACTTCCTCGGTCTGCGCAACCTGACGATCATGGACGACGCCGTCAAGATGGTGAAGTCCAACAAGGGCGTCGACATCGACCTGCTGAGCCTCCCGCTGGACGACCCCAAGAGCTTCGACCTGCTCCAGCGCGGCGACACCCTCGGTGTCTTCCAGTTCGACGGCGGGCCCATGCGCTCCCTGCTGCGTCTGATGAAGCCGGACAACTTCGAGGACATCTCCGCCGTCTCGGCCCTGTACCGCCCGGGCCCGATGGGCATGAACTCGCACACCAACTACGCGCTGCGCAAGAACGGCCAGCAGGAGATCACGCCGATCCACCCGGAGCTCGAGGAGCCGCTCAAGGAGGTTCTGGACGTCACTTACGGCCTGATCGTCTACCAGGAGCAGGTGCAGAAGGCCGCCCAGATCATCGCGGGCTACTCGCTCGGCGAGGCCGACATCCTCCGCCGTGTGATGGGCAAGAAGAAGCCCGAGGAACTGGCGAAGAACTTCACCATCTTCCAGACCGGCGCGCGCAAGAACGGCTACAGCGACGAGGCCATCCAGGCCCTGTGGGACGTGCTGGTCCCCTTCGCCGGCTACGCGTTCAACAAGGCGCACTCGGCGGCGTACGGCCTCGTGTCGTACTGGACCGCCTACTTGAAGGCGAACCACCCCGCCGAGTACATGGCCGCGCTGCTCACCTCGGTGAAGGACGACAAGGACAAGTCGGCCGTCTACCTGAACGAGTGCCGCCGCATGGGCATCAGGGTGCTCCCGCCCAACGTCAACGAGTCGGAGGCGAACTTCGCCGCCCAGGGCGACGACGTGATCCTCTTCGGCCTCTCCGCCGTGCGCAACGTCGGTACGAACGTCGTCGAGTCGATCATCAAGTGCCGCAAGGCCAAGGGGAAGTACGCGTCCTTCCCGGACTATCTCGACAAGGTCGAGGCGGTGGTGTGCAACAAGCGCACCACGGAATCGCTGATCAAGGCGGGCGCCTTCGACACGATGGGACACACCCGCAAGGGCCTCACCGCGCAGTACGAGCCGATGATCGACAATGTGGTCGCGGTCAAGCGCAAGGAGGCCGAGGGGCAGTTCGACCTCTTCGGCGGCCTGGGCGAGGAGCAGAACGACGAGCCCGGCTTCGGCCTCGACGTCGCGTTCACGGACGACGAGTGGGACAAGACCTATCTGCTCGCACAGGAGCGGGAGATGCTCGGTCTGTATGTCTCCGACCACCCGCTCTTCGGTCTGGAGCACGTGCTGTCCGACAAGGCCGACGCGGGCATCGCCCAGCTCACCGGAGGCGAGCACGCGGACGGCGCGGTCGTCACCATCGGCGGCATCATCTCCGGCCTGCAGCGCAAGATGACCAAGCAGGGCAACGCCTGGGCGATCGCGACGGTCGAGGACCTCGCCGGCTCCATCGAGTGCATGTTCTTCCCGGCGACCTACCAGCTCGTGTCGACCCAACTCGTCGAGGACGCCGTCGTGTTCGTCAAGGGCCGTCTCGACAAGCGCGAGGACGTGCCGCGGCTGGTCGCGATGGAACTGATGGTTCCCGACCTGTCGAACGCGGGCACCAACGCGCCCGTGGTGCTCATTATCCCGGCGGTGAAGGTGACACCGCCCATGGTGAGCCGGCTCGGTGAGATCCTCAGCCAGCACAAGGGCGACAGCGAGGTCCGCATCAAGCTCCAGGGCCCGCGCAGGACGACCGTCCTGCGTCTGGACCGGCACCGGGTCAAGCCGGACCCGGCGCTCTACGGCGACCTGAAGGTCCTGCTCGGCCCCTCCTGCCTGGCCGGTTAGTTGCCCCCGTGAGGGACCCGCGGCCCGGTGGACCGAGCCGCGACACGTAAGGGGCGCACCCGTGCACAGGTGCGCCCCTCGGTGTGTTCCGGGGCTTCAACGGCCCTGGTACGCCCTTCAGTTGTGGCCGAAGCTCTTCTGCTTCTTACGGGCAACATCCGCAGGGCTGCCCTGGGCCGGCGACATAGGAGACTGATGCGCCTCCGCCGCGGGCCTGTGCGTCTGCTCCTGCGCCTGCTCGGGCTGGGGGGAGCGGTGCTGGGGGCCGGCCTGCTTGCGGTTCTTGTTCTTGGCCATGGTGATGCCTCCTGTGGGGGATCTAGGGGCCAGGGCCGGGACCAGATTCACATAGGCTGATAAAGAACGCATGTCGTGCAATTACCGTGCGTGATAAAGGCAGTGGAGGGGTCGTGTCCGCATTCCGCCACGCCGAAGATCGAGTTCGGGCCGTTAACCTCCCGGCGGTCGGGCAGACTCGAAGGAAGCCCGAAGCAAACCTCCCGGAAAGAGGGTGGAACGCGTGGACCGCTGCATCGTCCTGGTGGACGCCGGGTATCTGCTCGGGGCTGCCGCCAGTCTCCTCGCCGGTGAGCCCTCGAGGTCACGGATCACCGTCGACCACGCCGCTCTCATCCTGGGGCTGCGTGAACGTGCCGAGGCCGAAACCGAACGGCCGCTGCTGCGCATCTACTGGTTCGACGGCGCCCCTGACCGGGTACCGCAGCCGGAGCACCGCAGGTTGCGTGTGATGCCCCGGGTGACCGTGCGCCTGGGCGCGCTGACCCGCAGCGACGGGCGATGGGCGCAGAAGGGCGTCGACGCCGCGATGCACGCGGAACTGACCGAGCTGGCCCGCAATCGCGCCTGCTCGGACGTTGTGCTCGTCACCGGTGACGGAGATCTGCTGCCGGGCATGATGGCCGCGAAGGAGCACGGGGTCGCCGTGCACCTGTGGGCCGTGCAGGCCGCCGACGGTGACTACAACCAGTCCGAGGACCTGGTCGCCGAGGCCGACGAGCGGCGCGTGCTCGACCGGACCTGGATCACCAAGGCCGTACAGGCCAAGGAACTGGGCGGGGTGTGTGCGCCCCCGCCGGCGCCGCGGCCGGAGATCGCCGCGATCCTGTCGGCGCCGCTGCCCGAGCCGACGCTCACCGCCGCGACGGAGCGGCCCGACGCCGAGCCGGAACACGTCTCGGCGTCCGCCTCGCCGAACGGCGTCCAGGAGCGTGTGTCGACCTCCAAGGGGGTCCCCACCCCGAAGGATCTGGCGACCCTGAGGGGGCAGGGCACCCAGACGGTCCAGCAGCCCGCCGGGGCCACGCTGCGATGGTCGTCCGACAAGGGCTGGGTGGACCGGTCCGTCGCGGCCGAGTCGCCGGAAGCCGCCTCCCTGCCGACGCTGGCGCAGCTGACGACGGCGGAGCAGCGGTGGGCCGACCGGGAGGAGGACATCACCACGGTCGGCGGTGACCCCTACGAGGTGGGACAGGTGTTCGCACGGCGGTGGATCGGGCGGCTCGCCGACCAGACGCACCTGCCGAAGCTGTCGGGCATGTATCCGCGCGTGCCGCATCGTATCGACGGGGAACTGCTCCGCTACGCGGCGCGGTTCGGCCTGCTCGCGCACAAGGACGACCAGATCGACGAGCACGACCGGTACGCGATCCGGGCGGGCTTCTGGAGGGAGATCGACCAGCGCACCGCGACGGAGCATGCATCTGCCGGGCAGTAGGGCACGCGGGGCCGTCGGGCCCCGGGAGCCTGGCGACGGGCGGTACCCCGTACCCTCGTCCTTTGTGAGTACGCGCACCGCACAGGCACAACGGCAGGGTGGCGCCGTCGTGTGCGCCGTGCGGGGGTTGACCAAGACCTATCCGGCAGTGCGTGGCCGGCGCGGCACACCCGGGTCGCCCGAGGTGCGCGCCACCGACGACGTGCAGCTGGACATCCGGCGTGGGGAGATCTTCGGGCTGCTCGGGCCGAACGGCGCCGGAAAGTCGACCCTCGTACGGCAGCTGACCGGGCTGATGCGTCCCGACCGCGGCAGCATCGAGATCCTCGGACACGACATCGTGCGCCACCCCGAGCGGGCCGCGCGGATCCTCGCCTACCTGGGGCAGGAGTCCACCGCGCTCGACGAGCTGACGGTCTCGCTCGCCACCGAGACGACGGGGCGACTGCGCGGTCTCGATGTGCGGCGGGCGCGTCAGGAGCGGGACGCCGTCCTCGAGGAGCTCGGGCTCATGCCGGTCGCCTCACGGCCCCTCAAGAAGCTCTCCGGCGGCCAGCGCCGGCTCGCGTGCTTCGCCGCCGCGCTCGTGGGGGAGCGGCCGCTGCTCGTGCTCGACGAGCCGACCGCCGGGATGGACCCCGTCGCCCGGCGGTCCGTGTGGGCCGCCGTGGACCGGCGGCGCGCCGAGCGCGGGAGCACCGTGGTGCTCGTCACCCACAACGTGATCGAGGCGGAGACGGTCCTCGACCGGGTCGCCGTTCTCGACCGGGGACGTGTCATCGCCTGCGACACGCCGGCCGGTCTCAAGGAGCGCGTGGCGGGCGAGGTGCGGGTCGAACTCGTGTGGCGCGAGCAGGCGCCGCTCGAGGTGCCGGAGGTCGCGGCGCTGCGCGCCCGCGCCGTGGAGTCCGGGCGCCGCTGGTCGCTGCGGATGGCCCCCGAGGAGGCGCGCGCGGCCGTCGCCACCGTGACGGGCGGTGCCGCCTTCGCCGCCCTCGACGACTTCACACTGGCCACGCCCAGTCTGGAAGACGTCTACCTGGCGCTCGGCGGCAGCACCCGGGGGCTGGTGAAGGGATGAGCGCTGGGATCGTCGGGTCCGTACGGACCGCAAGGGGCGTCGCGTCCGTGCCGGGCGGGGCGGCGGCAGCAACGAAGAGGAGCAGCACGACGTGAGTGTCGTACCCGCCGAGGTTCTGCCCGGGGTCGGGGTGGCCGACGAGGGCGTCGAGGACGCCGCGGTCCTCGGGCCGCGGCCACGACTGTGGCCGTCGCTGGCCGCCGTGTACCGCGCGCAGCTCTCCCGGGCGCGGGTCGCGCGGATCCCGCTGCTGTTCGTGGCGACGTTCCAGTCGATCGGCATCATGATCATGATGCGCGGGGTCGTGTCCGGCGGGGCGGACGCGCGGTCCGTGGTCGCCGGGTCGTCCGTACTGGTGGTCGCCTACGTCGGGCTGAACCTGCTGGCGCAGTACTTCGGTCAGCTGCGCGCAAGCGGCGGGCTCGACCACTACGCCACGCTGCCGGTGCCGGCCTCCGCGGTGGTCCTCGGGGCGGCGGGGGCGTACGCGTCCTTCACCGTGCCCGGAACGGTGGTGACCGCTGTCTTCGGCTGTGTGCTCTTCGGGCTGCCGTTGGCCCATCTGTGGGTGCTCGTCGCGGTGATCCCGCTGGCCGGGGCCGCCCTGTCCGGGCTCGGCGCCGCGCTCGGGCTGCTCGCGCCGCGCCCCGAACTGGCCACGCTGCTCGGACAGCTGGGCATGTCGGCGGCGCTGCTGCTGGGCGTGCTGCCGGCCCACCGGATGCCGGAGATCGTGCAGCTCGTACGGGATGCGCTGCCGTCCACCTACGGCGTCGAGGCGCTCGCACGGACCTTCGGCGCGCGTCCGGACTGGGCGCTCGTCCTCGGGGACCTGGGCGTTTGCGCCGCCGTCGGTGTGGCCTCGCTCGCCCTGGCCACCTGGGCGTACCGCCGGGCGGCCGTCCGGTGACGCCTCTGACAGCTACGACTGGCAGGATGTGAAGGTGACCGCTCCCTTGACTCCGCCTCCGCCGCCGCATGAACAGTCGCCGCACTCTTCGCACGACGCGTGGCATGCCGTGTCCGCCCGTCCGGGAGCCGGACCCGCCCCGCACGGTGCCACGTCCGTGTTCGGTCATGGCGGGCCCGCCATGAAGACGGAGGTGCGGGAGGCAGCCGTGATCACGGTGAGCGTCGCGCTCGCCGGGGTGCTGCTCGGGGTGCTGTGGGCGTGGCTGGCGCCGCGTGTGCCGCTGGTCGGGGACCTGGTCGACAAGAGCTGGGTCGTCTACCTGAAGGACACCGAGGGCGAGCAGGCCATCGGCGTGGACGGGACCTTCACCCTGCTGGCGCTGGGCTTCGGCGCCGTCAGCGCCCTGGTCGTCTTCCTGGCGCGCCGGCGGGGCGGTGTCCCGCTGGTCGTGGCGCTCGCTCTGGGCGGGCTGCTCGGTTCCCTGCTCGCATGGCGTGTCGGGGTCTGGCTGGGACCCACACAGAACGTGATCGCCCACGCCAGGACCGTGGGCAAGGGAGTGACGTTCTCCGCGCCCCTGAAGCTGGGCGCCAAGGGGGCGCTGCTGGCGTGGTCGCTGGCCGCGCTGGTGGTGCACCTGGGCCTGACGGGTCTGTTCGGCCCGCGCGATCCGGACCCGTACGCGACGTCCTACGGGGGACCGCCGGTGGCGTGACCCCTTGATGCGGCCGAGGCGCCGGGCAGCTCGGGCGAGCTGCCCGGCGCTGTTCTTGTTCTCGGCGTTGTTCTGGTTGTCGGGCGTGGTCACGCCGGCCGATGGCCGTGGTTGGCGTGACCCTTCTTCATGCGCCATTTGCGCTTGCGTGTCCTCTTCGACATGTTTCCGTACTAGCCGAGGAACGGCCGTACGTCGAGTGGTCACGCACGCGCGATCGGCGCCAGGATCGCCTCTGTGAGCCTCGCAAGGTCGTCGGCGGTCAATTCCACCTCCAGGCCGCGGCGGCCCGCCGAGACGCAGATCGTGGCGTGCGACGACGCCGACTCGTCGACCACTGTGCGCAGCTTCTTGCGCTGGCCCACCGGAGAGATGCCGCCCCGCACGTATCCGGTCGTACGCTCCGCCAGCGTCGGGTCGGCCATCGCGGCCCGCTTGCCGCCCACCGCGGTCGCCAGCGCCTTCAGGTCCAGCGATCCCGCCACGGGGACCACCCCGACCACCAGCGCGCCGTCCACGTCCGCCACCAGCGTCTTGAAGACCCGGTCGGGGGACACGCCCATCGCCTCCGCCGCCTCCTCGCCGTACGAGGGGTGCGACGGGTCGTGGTCGTAGGAGTGGACCGTGAACTCCACCCCGGCTGCGGCCAGCGCCACCGTCGCCGGGGTTCCCCCCGGCTGCTGCTTCCTGGTCTTCTTCGCCATCCCGGCCGTTCCCCACTTATCGTGCTTCAGTTCAGACTGGTCGGAGCCCGTGTCAGTTCCGACACCGGCAACGACGGCAGACTACGGATGATCGCCGTCTCCGAGCGGAGCAGTTTCAGTTCGTCACGGAGGCGGGACGCCGTGTCCGGTGCCTGGAGCAGTCGCTGCTTCGTCGGCGTGTCCAGCATCACCGCTGCCGCCACCAGGTACGACACCACCGCCGGCTCGTCCGGCAGGTCTGCGCCCGTCGACAGGGACCTCTCCCGCGCGCCCGCCAGCCGCTTCTGGTACTGCCGGAACGCCCGCAGCACGCCCTCGGCGAGTGCGCCCGCCTCGTCGCCCTGCTCCTCCGGCAACTCCTCCAACTCGGCCGTCAGATACGGGCCCGAGGCATCCACCGAGAGCAGCCGGACACGCGTCGTGCCCGTCGCCAGCACCTCGAACGTGCCGTCGGCCCGCTCCCGGATCGTCGCCGCGTCCGCGACACAGCCCACCTTGTGGAAGGCCCCGGCCGGATCGGCCCCGAAACCCGCCGTGGGTCCCCGGTCTGGCAGTGCCGTCGGGTCCGGCATGCCCGGAGCGCTGGGCGCCACCTCGTGGCCGTCGCGGATCGCGACGACGGCGAAGCGGCGCGGTTCGTCCTCGGGGGTCTTCAGGAGGTCGCGCATCATCGCGCGATAGCGCTCCTCGAAGACGTTCAGCGGGAGCACGAGTCCCGGGAACAGCACCGAGTTGAGTGGGAAGAGCGGGAGCCGGACGGTGGTCACGACGGGAAAGCCTAATGGGCGCGCGCGGACGTGGATCCGGCGCGCCCACTCCGTGGAAGGAGCGGCCCGGCCGAACGCGGGACCCGGCGGGACGGCACCTCGTGGCAGACGCTCTCCCGCAGTTGGAGGAACAGGCCCAGAGGATCGTCACCGACGCGTTCCCAGGGGAACGACGTGGCGTACGGGCCGATCATACGCAACTGCGTCAACGCCTCCTCCCAGCGCTCCAGCCTGACCAGCACGAACGTGAGGAGGTTGCGGACCTCTGCGGGCCACGGGTCGGCGGCCTCGTACAGCGCCGACAACGCGATCGCCCGGTCCGCCGCCGCGTCCAGCCGGTCGCGGCCCACCACCGCCCCACCGCCGTCCGCGAGACAGGTGAAGGCCGCACGCAGAGGGAGAGCCTGCACGAGCGAGCCGGGCAGCGCGTCCTGCGCCGCGGTCTCGGCGAAGTCGAGGCACTCGCTGTGCGATCCGCGCCAGGAGGAGGCGAGGTAACGCAGGGCGGCCACATGGCAGCCGTAGTGGTGCGGGGAGCGGTGGACCGCCTCGCCCCACAGCCGCTCGAACTCCCGGTGCCCCGCTGCGGTGCCGCGCGCGTGGTCGAGCGCCACCCGCCACGGCACCGGGTCGCGCGGATCCGCCTCGCAGGCGGCCGTGATCAACGAGCCTGTCCGGCGCAGCAGTTCGGCACGCTCGGGTGACTCCCAGGCGCGGGTCAGGGCCAGTTCCGCCTTCACCAGCAGCGCGTCCGGGCCGTCCGGGGCGACGGCGCACCACTCCGTGAACCACTCGCCACGCGAGCGGGCGAAGCCGGCGAGCCGTGTCACATACCGGTCGCGGTCCTCCCACTCGGCGGTCTCCCGAGTGGCCGCGAGCAGCTTGGCGGCCGGGCCGTGGTCGCCGCGGGCCGCCGCGACCAGGGCCGGTGCGAGGTGCTCGTCGGGTGCGTCGAGCAGGACCTCGCCGTCCGCGGGCAGCCCGGCGGCGAGGTCGGAGGAGGAACGGGCCATCCGTGTCCTGCGGATGAACGCGCGCAGCAGTGCCATGGTGTCGACCATTGAAAAGCCGCAGGTCGGGAACGCGCCAGAGCGAAAACATTATTCGTGGTTAGTTGTACTCTCAACAGTCAAGAGTCGGCAAAGGAAGACCGTTTCGGTGTGGTTGGGCTCCTATGTGCCGGCTGCCCGGCCGCTGTCCGTTCAGCCGCGCCGCAGCAGTCTCGTCGCCCCCGCCGCGACCGTCGTCGCCAGGATCCAGCCCAGCAGGATCACCACCGCGGACAACCACTGCCAGCCGCCGCTCAGCTGCCACTGCCCGACCTGGCCGAGGTCGATGACCGGCAGCAGCAGGTCCAGGGCCAGCAGGGAGGGGTTCCACGCCGGATGGCCGTCCTTGTTCACCGGGGGGTGACTCGCGTGCGAGAACGCGATCGACGTCGCCGCCCACAACACCGCCATCCACACCGCCGCGCGGCCGGGCCGGTAGCCGTAGGCGACGGTCCAGTCCTGCGCGTACCCCCACAGCTTGGCCGCGAGCGGCAGCGTCTCGCGGCGGCGCCGCTGCTTGGCGAGCAGCACCTCGCGGGCGTCCTCGTCCTCCCCGGAGTTGCGCAGCACGGTCGCGAGCCGCTCGTAGGGTTCCGGGTTGTACTCGGCGGTCGCCGCCGCCACCCACTCCAGGCGCCGGGCGAGCGGGAAGGCGTCCTGCGGGACGAGATTCTCGTAGGCGAAACCGCCCATGTGCAGATTGCCGGGGCCCGGCCAGCTCGTCCATCGGTCGACCAGGGTCACGATCCGCCCGCCCGAGAGGACCACCTTGCCGCGCTCGGGACCCTCACCCAGGAAGCGCAGCTCGGGTGTCTGGATCCGGCGCAGAGACAGCTCCTGGTCGTCCTCGAGGGCGAAATGGGCCTGCTCCAGGTCGATGGCGTCCCCGAATCGCCCGTCGTCCAGCCGGACCCCGCCCCGGCACTCGAACCGCTGCATCCGCGTCCCGCGCGCGGGTGTGGTGCCGCTGGTCAGCAGCGGATTGCCGACGCCCGCCGGGGTGAGGTAGAGCGACCGCTCCACGGTCAGCTGGGGGGCGTTCAGCGCCAGCCGGCCGTAGGGGTTGGTCAGCTGGGCGCCGCGCAGGCTCAGCGAGACGCCGACGGTGGCGCTGCGCAGGCTCAGCTCACCGTGCGACTCCAGCATCTCGGCCTGGAGGTCCTGTCCGACGGTCAGCCCGTCCGCGGTGATCGAGCGGCCGCGCCGGTCCCGGTAGACGACGGCCTGGTTGAGCAGCAGATCGGTGCCGATGTGCGCGTCGGTGAGCCGCACGCCGTTGTGGAACCGGCAGCGCGGCAGATGCAGATCGCCCTCGGTCTGCACCCGCGCCGCCTCCAGGCGCGGGACCGAGCAGTCCACCAGCCGTGCGGTCGTGAAGCGGGCCTCCGGCAGCAGGATCTCCTTCTCGAACCGGCAGCCCATGAACTCCACGTACGGCACGATCGTGCCGCCCGCGAGGTCCAGCGTGTCCGTGATCTGCACGCCGGTCAGCTTGAGCGAGGCGACCCGTCCCGCCAGCGCGGGCGGCCCGCCCAGGAGGAGCCAGGCCACGATCCGTGCCCGCACGGAGCGCTCGGGTCCCCACGGGTGGCCGCCGTGCGGATCGTCCACGGCGGCGTCCCCGCTGCGCACGTCGTACGCGCTGCCGTTGCGGAAGGCCTGCCACATCCCGGCCTCTGTCGCGGTCAGGTCCTCCGGCAGGTCCCCGGTGCGGACGCCGGCACCCTCGGTCACGGCACCTTCCTTTCTCCCCGGCTGCTCGCGGGCTCGTACGACCGTTCATGCCCGCTGGGTGACGGGCCGAACGCCAATGGTGAAGGTGATCTTCCGGGTCCGGTGTCAGTCACTCGATCCGGCCATAATCGACGCCTTCCGCACCACCGTGTGCCGGCCGCGGTCCGGCCCCGCCGGAGCCCCGGGAAGCCGGGGCCGGTCAGCGGCCCGCGTCGGCTTACCCGGCCGGGGGCACACGACCCCGGCGGTCCGACACGCGCGGGCGCGGCTCCCGGCGACGCCCGGACGGGTCGCCGTACGACCCGCGCCCGGGCGGCCACGCAATCCGCCCACCCGGACACGCTCCGTATCAGTCACTGATACGGCCGCTCAGCGGGCCGTCGCCGTCTGAGAGAATTAGCCTTGTGATCTCCCGAATCGATCTGCGCGGCGACGCCCTCCCCGAAGGGCCTGCCCTGCGTGACCTGCTGCCCCGAGCCGACTTCGACGTATCGGCCGCCCTGGAGAAGGTGCGCCCGATCTGCGAAGCCGTGCATCATCGCGGCGACGCGGCGCTGATCGACTTCGCCGAGAGGTTCGACGGGGTGCGCCTGGAGTCCGTCCGGGTCCCGGCCGAGGCACTCGGTGAGGCGCTCGACCGGCTCGACCCGGCCGTGCGCGCGGCCCTGGAGGAGTCCATCCGCCGCGCTCGCCTCGTGCACCGCGACCAGCGCCGCACCGCGCACACCACCCGGGTCGTACCCGGCGGCTCCGTCACCGAGAAGTGGGTGCCGGTGGAACGCGTCGGGCTGTACGCGCCGGGCGGCCGGTCCGTCTACCCCTCCTCCGTGATCATGAACGCCGTGCCCGCGCAGGAGGCGGGTGTCGAGTCGATCGCCCTCGCCTCCCCGGCCCAGGCCGAGTTCGGTGGTCTGCCGCACCCGACGATTCTGGCCGCCTGCGCCCTGCTCGGCGTCGACGAGGTGTACGCGGCCGGCGGCGCGACCGCGGTGGCCATGTTCGCCTACGGCACCGAGTCCTGCCCGCCCGCCACCATGGTCACCGGCCCCGGCAACATCTGGGTCGCCGCGGCCAAGCGCTACTTCACCGGCAGGGTCGGCATCGACACCGAGGCCGGTCCCACCGAGATCGCGATCCTCGCGGACGACACGGCCGACCCGGTGCACGTGGCCGCGGACCTGATCAGCCAGGCCGAGCACGACCCGCTGGCGGCCGCGGTCCTGGTGACCGACTCGGTGGAGCTCGCCGACGCGGTGGAGAAGGAGCTGGAGCCGCAGACCGAGGCCACCAAGCACATCGAGGACCGGATCCGCCCGGCGCTCGCGGGCAAGCAGTCCGCGATCGTGCTCGTCGACGGCGTCGACGAGGGCCTCAGGGTGGTCGACGCGTACGGCGCCGAACACCTGGAGATCCAGACGGCGGACGCCGCAGCGGTGGCCGACCGGGTGCGGAACGCCGGCGCGGTCTTCGTCGGCCCCTGGGCGCCGGTCTCCCTGGGCGACTACGCGGCCGGTTCCAATCACGTGCTGCCGACCGGCGGTTGCGCCTGCCACTCCTCTGGCCTGTCCGTCCAGTCCTTCCTGCGCGGCATCCATATCGTCGACTACACGAAGGACGCGCTGGCCGAGGTCGCCCACCATGTGGTGACGCTCGCGGAGGCGGAGGACCTGCCGGCGCACGGCGCCGCGATCAAGGCCCGGTTCGGCTGGAAGGTGCCTGAGAGCAAGTGAGCTTCGGAATCGACGATCTTCCCGTACGGGACGAACTGCGGGGCAAGTCGCCTTACGGCGCGCCCCAGTTGGACGTCCCCGTGCGGCTGAACACCAACGAGAACCCGTACCCGCTGCCCGAGCCGCTGGTCGAGCGGATCGCCGAGCGTGTGCGCGACGCCGCCCGCGACCTCAACCGCTATCCGGACCGGGACGCCGTCGAGCTGCGTACGAAGCTCGCCGAGTACCTGACGAGGACCGGCAGGCACGAGGTCGGCCTCGAGAACGTCTGGGCGGCCAACGGCTCCAACGAGGTCATCCAGCAGTTGCTGCAGACCTTCGGCGGACCGGGCCGCACGGCGATCGGCTTCGAGCCGTCGTACTCGATGCACGCGCTCATCGCGCGCGGCACCGGCACCGGCTGGATCTCGGGCCCTCGCGACGAGGACTTCACGATCGACCTCGCCGCGGCCGCGAAGGCGATCGCCGAGAACCGGCCCGACGTCGTCTTCATCACGACCCCCAACAATCCCACCGGCAACGCGGTTCCCGCCGAGACGGTCCTCGCCCTGTACGAGGCCGCGCAGGCGGCGAAGCCGTCCGTGGTCGTCGTGGACGAGGCGTACATCGAGTTCAGCCACGGCAACTCGCTGCTGCCGCTCATCGAGGGCCGGCCGAACCTCGTCCTGTCGCGGACGATGTCGAAGGCGTTCGGCGCGGCGGGCCTGCGCCTCGGCTATCTCGCAGCGCACCCGGCGGTCGTGGACGCCGTCCAGCTCGTACGGCTGCCCTACCATCTGTCGGCGATCACCCAGGCGACCGCCCTGGCCGCCCTGGAGCACACCGACACGCTGCTGAAGTACGTCGAGCAGCTGAAGTCCGAGCGGGACCGGCTGGTCGCCGAACTGCGCGCGGTCGGCTACGACGTGACGGATTCCGACGCGAACTTCGTCCAGTTCGGACGGTTCGCCGACACCCACGAGGCCTGGCGGGGGATTCTCGACCGGGGCGTCCTGGTCCGGGACAACGGCGTCCCCGGGTGGCTGCGGGTGTCTGCCGGAACCCCACAGGAGAACGACGCGTTCCTCGACGCGGTACGTGAACTGAAGAAGGAGCACAGCGCATGACTCGCGAGGGACGCCTCGGAAGAAGCGAGCGCACCACCAAGGAGACCTCGGTCCTCGTCGAGATCGACCTCGACGGCACCGGGAGGACCGACATCGCGACCGGCGTCGGTTTCTACGACCACATGCTCGACCAGCTCGGCAGGCACGGTCTGTTCGACCTGACCGTGAAGACCGACGGTGACCTGCACATCGACTCGCACCACACCATCGAGGACACCGCCCTCGCGCTCGGTGCCGCCTTCAAGCAGGCGCTCGGCGACAAGGTGGGGATCTACCGCTTCGGCAACTGCACGGTCCCGCTGGACGAGTCGCTCGCCCAGGTCACCGTCGACCTGTCCGGCCGCCCGTACCTCGTGCACACCGAGCCCGAGAACATGGCGCCGATGATCGGCGAGTACGACACCACGATGACCCGGCACATCCTGGAGTCCTTCGTCGCTCAGGCCCAGATAGCACTGCACGTGCACGTGCCGTACGGGCGCAACGCGCACCACATCGTGGAGTGCCAGTTCAAGGCGCTGGCACGGGCGCTGCGCTACGCGAGCGAGCGCGATCCCCGCGCGGCCGGCATCCTCCCCTCCACGAAGGGCGCGCTGTAGAGCCATGAACGGACTGTCGACCGTCCTGATCGTCGTCGGCCTCTTCCTCGTCGGCGGAATCATCTCCTTTGCCAAGCAGCAGATGCCGAAGAGCCTCATCGTGCTGCTCTCGGTCAGCGCGGGACTGTGTCTCGTCGCGGGCGTCCTCCGGCTGGAGGTGTGGAATTGAGCACCGCCAAGAACGTCGTGGTCTTCGACTACGGCTTCGGCAACGTCCGCTCCGCCGAGCGAGCCCTTGCGCGTGCGGGAGCCGACGTCGAGATCACCCGTGACTACGACAAGGCCATGAACGCCCACGGCCTACTGGTGCCGGGTGTCGGAGCCTTCGCCGCCTGCATGCAGGGCCTGAAGCAGGCACGCGGCGACTGGATCATCGACCGCCGCCTGTCCGGCGGGCGCCCGGTCATGGGCATCTGCGTCGGCATGCAGATCCTGTTCGCGCGCGGCATCGAGCACGGAGTGGAGACCGAGGGCCTCGACGAGTGGCCCGGCTCGGTCGAGCCGCTGCAGGCCGAGATCGTGCCCCACATGGGCTGGAACACCGTCGAGGCACCGCCCGACTCCGAGCTGTTCGCCGGCCTCGACGCGGACGCACGCTTCTACTTCGTGCACTCCTACGCCGTACACGACTGGCGGTTCGAGACGACCAGCCAACTGCTGCACGCCCCCAAGGTGACCTGGTCGACGCACGGCAAGCCGTTCGTGGCCGCCGTCGAGAACGGGGCTCTGTGGGGCACGCAGTTCCACCCCGAGAAGTCCGGCGACGCCGGAGCGCAGCTGCTCACCAACTGGATCGGAACCTTGTAGACCATGGCCAAGCTCGAACTCCTCCCCGCCGTCGACGTCCGCGACGGCCAGGCCGTCCGCCTCGTGCACGGCGAGTCCGGGACCGAGACCGCCTACGGCTCCCCGCTTCAGGCCGCCCTCGCCTGGCAGGCGGCGGGCGCCGAGTGGCTGCACCTGGTCGATCTGGACGCCGCGTTCGGCACCGGCGACAACCGTGCCCTCGTCGCCGAAGTCACCAGGGCGATGGACATCAAGGTCGAGCTGTCCGGCGGCATCCGGGACGACGACACGCTGGCCGCCGCCCTGGCCACCGGCTGCACCCGTGTGAATCTCGGCACGGCCGCCCTGGAGACCCCGCAGTGGGTCGCCAAGGTCATCGCCGGGCACGGCGACAGGATCGCGGTCGGCCTCGATGTGCGGGGCACCACCCTGCGGGGCCGCGGCTGGACCCGTGACGGCGGCGACCTCTACGAGACGCTGGAGCGGCTCGACAAGGAGGGCTGCGCGCGGTACGTCGTCACCGACATCGCCAAGGACGGCACGCTCCAGGGCCCGAACCTGGAGCTGCTGAAGAACGTCTGCGCCGTCACCGACAGCCCGGTCGTGGCCTCCGGCGGTGTCTCGTCCCTGGCGGACCTGCGGGCCATCGCCGATCTCGTCCCCCTCGGTGTCGAGGGCTCCATCGTCGGGAAGGCCCTGTACGCGAAGGCGTTCACTCTGGAAGAGGCTTTGGAGGCAGTGTCGTCATGACGTCCGATGCCGTACGGCGCGTGCAGAGCGGAAGTCCGTGGGAAGAGACCTTCGGGTTCGCACGTGCCGTCGCGGCGGGCGACCGTGTGCTGGTGGCCGGCACGACGGCCTTCAGGGGCCGCGTGCTGTACGGGGAGGGCGACCCCTACGAGCAGGCCAAGGTGGCGTTCACCAGCGCGCTCGAGGCGATCGCCGAGTTCGGGCTCGGTCCCGGGTCGGTGCTCAGGACCCGGATGTACCTGACCCATCTGCGGGACGTCGACGAAGTGGGACGAGCCCACAAGGAGATCTTCGACTCCGTGCGCCCGGCCGCGACGTTGCTGGTCGTGGAGGGTTTCGTCGACCCCCGCATCCTGGTCGAAGTGGAACTGGAAGCCTTCAGAGGCTAGAAGCAGCAAGAGGAGCCGTGGATTCATGACCCTGGCGGTCCGAGTCATCCCCTGCCTGGACGTGGACAACGGCCGGGTCGTCAAGGGCGTCAACTTCCAGAACCTGCGCGACGCGGGCGACCCCGTCGAGATGGCCAAGGTGTACGACGCCGAAGGCGCCGACGAACTGACGTTCCTGGACATCACCGCGTCCTCGGGCGACCGTGAGACGACGTACGACGTGGTGCGCCGCACCGCCGAGCAGGTGTTCATCCCGCTGACGGTCGGCGGCGGTGTCCGTACGGCCGAGGACGTGGACCGGCTGCTGCGGGCGGGCGCCGACAAGGTGGGCGTCAACACGGCCGCGATCGCCCGTCCTGACCTGATCCGCGAGATCGCCGAGCGGTTCGGCCGGCAGGTTCTGGTGCTGTCGGTCGACGCGCGCCGCACGGCGTCCGGTTCGTTCGAGGTGACGACCCATGGCGGGCGGCGTGGCACCGGCATCGATGCGGTCGAGTGGTCGCACCGGGCCGCCGAGCAGGGCGCGGGCGAGATCCTGCTCAACTCGATGGACGCGGACGGCACCAAGGACGGCTATGACCTGGAGATGATCTCCGCCGTCCGCAAGCACGTCACGGTCCCGCTGATCGCCTCGGGCGGCGCCGGCCGCCTCGCCCACTTCCCGCCGGCCGTCTCGGCGGGCGCGGACGCGGTCCTCGCGGCCTCGGTGTTCCACTTCGGCGACCTGAGGATCGGGCAGGTCAAGGAGACGCTGCGGGGAGCGGGGCACCCCGTCCGCTAGTCGCAGGCATCACCCCGCCCGACAAGAGCCCCGGCCGCCGGTCACTCACCGGCGGCCGGGGAGTGACCGGGGCCTTCTGTTCCGCCGCTGTACCTCGAGCGCGTCGCGACGGCCTCCCGGCTGGCCGACATCGTCGACGAGGCCGTTTCGCTGGTCAGCTACCACCTGCGCAAGCTCGCCGAGCACGGGTTGATCGAGGAGGCCCGGGGACAGAGCGGCGACGGGCGGGAGCGCTGGTGGCGCCCGGCGTCGGAAGGCGTCAGCATCCACGACGAGGACTTCCGGGACGCACCGGAGAAGGCGGCCGCGCACATGGCGGCCTCCCGGCTCTTCTACGAGCAGCGCAGCGAGCTGTACCACCGCCACATCGACGAGCGCGCCCACTGGAGCCCCGAGTGGAACAGCGCCTCCTTCGACTCCGAGTACCTCGCCCGGCTCACCGCACCCGAACTGGCCGAGCTGTCCCGGGAGCTGGACGCCCTGATGCTCTCAAGTACAAGGAACGCGGGCTCGCCGCCGAAGAGGCCGGTGACACCGAAGGGCGCGAGCACGTCGCGCTGCACGTGTACGGATTCCCCTTCCGCGTCTGAGAGAGGCCACCGCCTTGACCACCGTGTCCGCGGCATCCGCCGACGCGCCCACCGCCGAACGCCCCGCCCACCGCGACGCCAACGTGCTGCGCTGGCTGACCGCCTACACCGCGTCGATGGTCGGCGACAACGTCTACTACCTCGCCCTGTCCTGGGCGTCGGTCCAGGCCGGATCACCTGCCCAGGCCGGAGTCGTGATGGCGGTGAGCGCGCTGCCCAGGGCCCTGCTCATGCTCGGCGGGGGAGTGATCGCGGACCGGTTCGGGCCCCGCAGGGTCGTCATCGGCAGCGACGCCGTACGCTGCGCCGCCGCTCTCTGCGTTGCGGTCCTGCTGTGGCTCGCCGGCCCCGGCCTGTGGCCGCTGACCCTGCTCGCCCTCGTCTTCGGCACCGTGGACGCCGTGTTCATGCCCGCCGTGGGCGCCCTCCCCGCGCGCATGACGAGCCGGGGCCAGCTCGCGCGCGTGCAAGGCATGCGGGGCCTGGCGATCCGGTTCGCCAGTGTCGTCGGCGCCCCGCTCGGCGGCCTGGGCGTCGCGCTCGGCGGCGCGGCGTCGGCGTTCGGGCTCGCCGGGCTGCTGATCGCCGTCTCCGTGCCGCTGCTGATCTCCGTACGGATGCGCGAGCTGCCCCCGGACGACACCGCCGGCGCCGGTGGCAGACCGCCTGGCGCGACCTGGTGGTGGGCCTGCGGTACATCCGCAGGCACCGCGTCCTGGCCCCCCTGATGCTGGCCATAGCCCTCGGCGACCTCGGTTTCGTCGGTCCGCTCAACGTGGGCCTCACCCTGCTGGCCGACGAGCGCGGCTGGGGCGCCTCCGGCATGGGCTGGGTGCTGGCCGGCTTCGGCACCGGCGCGGGCGCGGCCTCCCTGTTGCTGACCGTGCGCGGTCGGCTGCCCCACGCGGGGCGGCTGGCCGCGTACCTGATCTTCGCGGGTTCCGTGGCCATCGGCGCCCTCGCCCAGGTCCCGGGCATCGTGACCGCCGTGGAGGTGGCCCTGCTCGTCGGCCTGCTCGCCGGACTGAGCGGCGCCCTGTGCGGCGCGCTGCTGCAGACCCAGTCCGAACCCGCCTGCCTGGGCCGGGTCACCGCTGTGTCCAGCCTCGTCAGCCTGGGCTTCGCGCCGCTCAGCATGCCGCTGTCCGCCGCCGCGATCGGCGCCTGGGGAACCGGCCCGGTCTTCGTCGTCAGTGCCGCCGTCTGCGGTCTCGGCGGAGTCGTCGCCCTGTGCGCCCGCGACCTGCGGCGCGCCGAGCTGCCGGGCTGAACACGCCGCCGGGGCCCCGCGGCCTCAGATCCCCAGTTCCTTGGTGTCCCGCGCCTTCGCGATCGCGTCCTCGTCGCCCTCCAGCTGCACGTCCGCCACCCGCTGCCGCCCCATGGCGAACATCAGCAGTTCCGCGGGTTCGCCGGTGACCGTCACGACCGGCGTGCCCCGGTGGGCGACCGCCGTCTGCCCGTCCGGGCGGCGCAGCACCAGGCCCGTCGGCGCGCCGCGACCGGTCAGCCGGGCGCTCCGCTCCAGCCGCGACCACAGCGCGTCCTGGAAGACGGCGTCCAGCTCACGTGGCGTCCAATCGGGCTGTGCCCGGCGGACGTCCTCCGTGTGGACGTAGAACTCGATGGTGTTCGACATCTCGTCGATCTGCTTCAGCGAGAAGGGGGAGAAGCGCGGCGGGCCCGTACGGATGAGCTGGATCAGCTCCTCGTACGGCTTCGCGGTGAACTCCTCCATCACCTTCTCCAGGCGCGGCGCGAGTTGCTTGATCAGGATGCCCCCCGCGGCGTCCGGGCGGCGCTCGCGCACCACCACATGCGCGGCCAGGTCCCGGGTGTTCCAGCCCTCGCACAGTGTGGGGGCGTCCGGACCCGCGGCCTCCAACAGATCGGCGAGGAGAAGTCGTTCACGCTTGGCATGGGTCGACATGGTGTCAGCGTACGACCGGGGGGGCAGTCCGCCCACCGGACGATGGCCGAGACGGCCGGCGTGGCGCGGCACAATGGTCCGCATGACCAGCACGCCCGACCCCAGCAGGCCCAGCAGCCTCGACCCCGAGATCGCGGCGCGCCTCAAGCGCAGCGCCGACGGGCTGATCCCCGCCATCGCCCAGCAGTACGACACCGGTGAGGTGCTGATGCTCGGCTGGATGGACGACGAGGCACTGCACCGCACCCTGACGACCGGCCGCTGCACGTACTGGTCGCGCAGCCGTCAGGAGTACTGGGTCAAGGGCGACACCTCCGGTCATGTCCAGCACGTGAAGTCGGTCGCCCTGGACTGCGACGCCGACACCCTGCTGGTCAAGGTCGACCAGGTGGGCGCCGCCTGCCACACCGGCGACCGCAGCTGCTTCGACGCCGACGTGCTCCTCGAGAACGCCCCTTCCGGCGTACCTTCCGGGCATCAGTAAGGTCTGCCGCCATGGACCTCGAGACGTTCCGCAAGCTGGCCACCGACCGCCGCGTCATCCCGGTCACGCGCAAGCTCCTCGCCGACGGCGACACCCCGGTCGCGCTCTACCGCAAACTGGCCGCGGAGCGCTCGGGCACCTTCCTGCTGGAGTCCGCGGAGAACGGCCGCTCCTGGTCCCGCTACTCCTTCGTGGGCGTCCGCAGCGCCGCCACCCTGACGGAACGGGACGGCCGGGCCCACTGGCTGGGCGCTCCGCCCGTCGGCGTACCCGTCGACGGCGATCCGCTGGCCGCCCTGCGGGCCACCGTCGAGGCCCTGCACACGCCACGCCAGGAGGGCCTGCCCCCCTTCACCGGCGGCATGGTCGGCTATCTGGGCTACGACATCGTGCGCCGCCTGGAGAAGATCGGTCCCGGCGAGAGCGACGAGCTGAGGCTCCCCGAGCTGACCATGCTCCTCACCAGTGATCTCGCGGTCATGGACCACTGGGAGGGCTCGGTCCTGCTGATCGCCAACGCGATCAACCACAACGACCTCGACACGGGTGTCGACGAGGCCCACGCGGACGCCGTGGCCCGGCTCGACGCGATGGAGGCCGATCTGTCCCGTCCGGTCGCCCAGCCGCCCGCCGTTCTCCCGCCGTCCGAACTGCCGATGTACACGGCGCGTTGGGGCGGCGTGGACTTCCAGGAGGCCGTCGAGGACATCAAGGAGCGGATCCGGGCGGGCGAGGCCTTCCAGGTCGTGCCCTCGCAGCGCTTCGAGACGCCGTGCACGGCGAGCGCGCTGGATGTGTACCGGGTGCTGCGGGCCACCAATCCGTCCCCGTACATGTACCTGTTCCGCTTCGACGGCTTCGACGTCGTCGGGTCGAGCCCGGAAGCGCTGGTGAAGGTCGAGGACGGCCGGGCGATGGTGCACCCCATCGCGGGCACCCGGCACCGCGGCGCGACCCCGCAGGAGGACCAGACCCTTGCCGAGGAGCTGCTCGCCGACCCCAAGGAGCGTGCCGAGCACCTCATGCTCGTCGACCTGGGCCGCAACGACCTCGGACGGGTCTGCGAGCCCGGCTCCGTCGAGGTGGTCGACTTCATGTCCGTCGAGCGGTACTCGCACGTGATGCACATCGTCTCGACCGTGACGGGCCGGGTCGCCGGCGGCCGCACCGCCTTCGACGTGCTGGCGGCCTGCTTCCCGGCCGGCACGCTCTCCGGCGCACCCAAGCCGCGCGCGATGCAGATCATCGACGAGCTCGAGCCGTCGCGGCGGGGGCTGTACGGCGGCTGCGTCGGCTATCTCGACTTCGCGGGCGACTCCGACACCGCCATCGCCATCCGGACGGCCCTGCTGCGGGACGGCACGGCGTACGTGCAGGCCGGGGCCGGCATCGTCGCCGACTCCGACCCGGTCTCGGAGGACAACGAGTGCCGCAACAAGGCGGCCGCCGTCCTGCGCGCGGTGCACACGGCGAACCGGCTCACGTCATCCTGACGCGCGGCGGTACGCGGCGCCGTGTGCGTTCCCGGGAGTCCCGTGTGCTGTTTCCGGGAGCGACATGGAGGAGGGGTTGCGCGATCACGGGTTTGACGCGACCCGGGTGACGCGTCGCCGGGGGCTCGGGTGATAGTGGGTACGTGACTGCCGTACCTCATCCCCGCTCCGAGGCCGCCGTACCCGTCCGGTCCGGCCGCCGCAGCCTTGCCCTGGCCCTGCTGTGCGGCGCGCTCGGCGCGGCCGTGGCGCTGCTCTCCTCCCGCCAGGGCTGGTCGGCGGGGGCCGTGCCGGTGGCCGGTGGCCACTATCCGCTGACCGTCAAGGGCAGCGATGTCACGGGCGTGCCCGCGGCCCTCGCCATAGTGGGCCTCGCCGCGCTCGTCGCCGTCTTCGCGGTCCGCAGGGCAGGACGCCTGCTCGTCGCCGGTCTGCTGGCGTTGTCCGGTGCGGGCACCGTCGCGGCAGCGCTGCTCGGCGCCGGGGACAACTCGGCACTCGACGAGAAGGCGGCACAGGCGGCCGGTGACAGTTCCGCCACCGCCATCGCGCTCACGCACACCGCCTGGCCGTACGTCGCGGCCGTCGGCGGTGCGCTGATCCTCGTCGCCGGGCTGCTCGCCCTGCGTTACAGCAGGCTGTGGCCCGCGATGTCGGGCCGCTACGAGCGCGACGGCGCCCCTCGGCCGCGCGCGGTCAGGCCCGTCGACCCGGACCGCCCCGAGGACCTGTGGAAGGCGCTCGACCGGGGCGAGGACCCGACAGGAGCCTGACGTCCGAGGAGCGACCCCGAGGTCACGCCGTGGGCACGGGTACGGGAGAATGGCGCCGAGCGTCCGGCTCACACATGCACATTCAGCTAACGAGGAGCAAGTCATGTCGGGCAGCAGCCACGGTCACACCCCGGCCGCCTGGACCGGTGTCATCATCGCCTTCATCGGTTTCTGCGTCGGGGGCGCTTTCACCGTGATGGCCCAGCCCGTCGGCTTCTGGGCGGGCATAGCCATCGTCGCTCTCGGGGGGGTCGTCGGCGGCATAATGCGCCAGATGGGTCTCGGCCAGTCGAAGACCACTGCGCACCAGCCCGCGAGCGCGACGGAGAGCTGAGCGCTCCACGAGCCGTCGGCGGGAGGCGGCCCCGGCCCATCAGCGCCGGGGCCGCCTCCCGTCTTCTCGGGCACGGTGGACCCGGGGCGGGCAGAATGGCCGGCGTGAACCCCGCATCGCCGATCCCGACCCCGACCCGCGCGGACACCGGAGCCGCCGCCGTGCTCCGGCGGACGGCCGTCCCCGTCGGGGCGCTCGCGGGTGTCGTCGCGGCCTTCGCATACGTCGGGGTGGTGGACCCCAACGAACCGGGGCACTACCCCGTCTGCCCGCTGCTGCACTACACCGGTCTGTACTGCCCCGGCTGCGGCGGTCTGCGCAGCGCCCACGCCTTCGTCCACGGCGACATTCCGACGGCGCTTCAGGACAACGCCCTGGCCGTCGTCGGCTGTCTGGTCTTCGCCGTGGTGTGGATCGTCTGGGTGGTCCGGGCGGCCCGGGGGCGCCCGCAGCGGATCGAACTCCAGCCCGTGCACCTGTGGATCCTGATTCCCCTGCTGCTGGTTTTCACGGTTGTCCGGAACTTGCCCTTCGGTGGCTGGCTACACCCTTGATCAACCTATGAATGTCCAGGTAGTGGGACCGGCGTCAACCAGATGCGAGGCCTGCGCCTTCCTGCGGATACCATCACAGTGACGATCGGTTTCGCCCGCCGAGGCGGTCCGGTGGCCGAAGCCCGACCTCCATCGGGCTTCTTGAATCATCAACCGTCAGGAAGGGGGCCGCTCGCGTGAGTGTGCTCGACGAGATCATCGACGGAGTCCGTGCCGACCTCGCGGAGCGGCAGGCGCGCGTCAGCCTCGACGAGCTCAAGGAGCGCGCGGCGAAAGCTCCCGCGGCCAAGGACGGCGTCGCCGCCCTGCGCGGCGACGGAGTCAAGGTCATCTGCGAGGTCAAGCGCTCCAGCCCGTCCAAGGGCGCGCTCGCGGCCATCGCTGATCCGGCAAGGCTCGCGGCGGACTACGAGGCGGGTGGCGCTTCCGTCATCTCCGTCCTCACCGAGCAGCGCCGCTTCGGCGGCTCGCTCGCCGACCTGGAGGCCGTGCGGGCCCGGGTCGACATCCCCGTGCTGCGCAAGGACTTCATCGTCACGTCGTACCAGCTGTGGGAGGCGCGGGCATACGGCGCCGACCTCGTGCTGCTGATCGTCGCCGCCCTCGACCAGCCCGCCCTGGAGTCCCTCGTCGAGCGCGCCGAGTCCATCGGGCTCACGCCGCTGGTCGAGGTGCATGACGAGGACGAGGTGGAGCGGGCGGTGGACGCCGGAGCGAAGGTCATCGGCGTCAACGCGCGCAACCTGAAGACTCTGGAGGTCGACCGCTCCACGTTCGAGCGGGTCGTGCCCGAGATCCCCGAAGGGATCGTGAAGGTCGCCGAGTCCGGAGTGCGCGGGCCCCACGATCTGATCGCGTACGCCAACGAGGGCGCCGACGCGGTACTCGTGGGCGAGTCGCTGGTGACCGGACGCGACCCGAAGACGGCGGTCGCCGACCTGGTGGCGGCGGGCGCCCACCCGGCGCTGCGGCACGGGCGGGGCTGACGATGACTCTGGGGACGGTCCAGTGGCCACCGCTGTCCGGTGGTCACACGGACGGCCGTACCCCGGTAGGGTTGGCGCCGATGATGCTTCCGATCACCGTGGCGACCAGGGATCCGTATGCCCGCCTCGCCCGTGGGTGCCGGCCGCGCGGCTGCCGGGCGCCCGCGCGGCGGGTGCACGGGCGACGGGTGCGGTATGTCATCGGTGACGAGCCGGGCCAGGTCAATGGCATGCGATGGCGTCTCGGCGTGCGCGCCGGTCACCTGCGCTGAGCCGAATCCGGGTTCGCCCTGACGGCACGGGGGTTCGTCTTCCTCGCTCCCCGTGAGTGGTTCCCGTGACACCTCGCCCGTTCACGCCGTCGCGGCTGATCGCCGTGGCGGCGGAGGGACACCCCGCGGTGGTTCCGCACCGCGGGACGGCGGCCCGGGGGGACAGCGCGCGCACGCCTTCGACGTGACCCCCATCCCACCAGACCGGGGCTTTCGCCCCTGCGAGGTTTCCGCATGCCCAGCGAGTTCTTCATTCCCGACCCCGAGGGCCGGGTCCCCGACGCCGAGGGCTACTTCGGCACGTTCGGCGGCGCGTTCATCCCGGAGGCGCTCGTCGCCGCCGTGGACGAGGTGGCCGTCGAGTACGACAAGGCCAAGTCCGACCCCGAGTTCGCCCGCCGCCTCGACGACCTGCTCGTCCACTACACCGGCCGGCCCAGCGCCCTCACCGAGGTGCCGCGGTTCGCCGAACACGCCGGTGGCGCCCGGGTGTTCCTCAAGCGCGAGGACCTCAACCACACCGGTTCCCACAAGATCAACAACGTGCTCGGCCAAGCTCTCCTCACCGAGCGGATGGGCAAGACGCGGGTCATCGCGGAGACGGGCGCCGGCCAGCACGGCGTGGCCACGGCCACCGCCTGCGCCCTCTTCGGGCTCGACTGCACCATCTACATGGGCGAGATCGACACCGAGCGGCAGGCCCTCAACGTGGCCCGGATGCGCATGCTCGGCGCCGAGGTCGTCGCCGTGAAATCCGGCTCCCGCACCCTCAAGGACGCCATCAACGAGGCGTTCCGCGACTGGGTCGCCAACGTCGACCACACGCACTACCTCTTCGGCACCGTGGCCGGGCCCCACCCCTTCCCGGCCATGGTGCGGGACTTCCATCGCGTGATCGGGGTGGAGGCGCGGCGGCAGCTGCTCGAGCGTGCCGGGCGCCTGCCCGACGCGGCCATCGCCTGTGTGGGCGGCGGCTCGAACGCCATCGGGCTCTTCCACGCCTTCATCCCCGACACGTCCGTGCGTCTCATCGGCTGCGAGCCCGCGGGCCACGGCGTCGAGACGGGTGAGCACGCCGCCACCCTCACCGCCGGCGAGCCCGGCATCCTGCACGGCTCCCGGTCGTACGTGCTCCAGGACGAGGAAGGCCAGATCACCGAGCCGTACTCGATCTCCGCGGGGCTCGACTACCCGGGCATCGGGCCCGAGCACTCGTACCTCAAGGACAGCGGCCGCGGCGAGTACCGGGCCGTCACCGACGACGCGGCCATGCAGGCCCTGCGCCTGCTGTCGCGCACCGAGGGGATCATCCCGGCCATCGAGAGCGCCCACGCGCTCGTCGGGGCCCTGGAGGTCGGCAAGGAGCTGGGCAAGGACGGGCTGATCGTCGTCAACCTGTCCGGGCGCGGCGACAAGGACATGGACACGGCCGCCCGGTACTTCGGTCTGTACGACACCGACGCGTCCGTCGCCGCGGACGCCGCCGGCGACACCGCGGAGATCGAGGAGGATGCCAAGTGAGCGGGAACATCCAGCTGCTGTCCGACACCCTCGCCGCCGCCAGGGCGGAGGGGCGTGCTGCGCTCATCGCCTACCTGCCGGCCGGTTTCCCGACCGTCGACGGCGGCATCGCCGCGGTCAGGGCGGTCCTCGACGGCGGCGCCGACGTCGTCGAGGTGGGCCTGCCGCACAGCGACCCGGTCCTCGACGGCCCCGTCATCCAGACGGCCGACGACATCGCCCTGCGCGGCGGGGTCAAGATCGCCGACGTGCTGCGCACGGTCCGCGAGGCACACGCGGCGACCGGCAAGCCGGTGCTCGTGATGACGTACTGGAACCCGATCGACCGCTACGGCGTGGAACGCTTCACCGCCGAATTGGCCGAGGCGGGCGGTGCGGGCTGCATCCTGCCGGACCTGCCGGTGCAAGAGGCCGGCCTGTGGCGGGAACACGCCGAGAAGCACGGGCTCGCCACGGTCTTCGTGGTCGCGCCCAGCAGCAAGGACGAGCGGCTTGCCCAGATCACCGCGGCGGGTTCCGGCTTCGTCTACGCCGCCTCGCTCATGGGCGTCACCGGCACCCGGGAGACGGTCGGGGCGCAGGCCCAGGACCTGGTCCGTCGCACCCGGGCGACCACCGACCTGCCCGTCTGTGTCGGTCTCGGCGTCTCCAACGCCCGGCAGGCCGCCGAGGTGGCCGGTTTCGCCGACGGCGTCATCGTCGGCTCCGCGTTCGTCAAGCGGATGCTGGACGCGGAGGACGAGGCGGCCGCCCTGGAGGCGGTGCGGGCGCTGGCGGGCGAGCTGGCCGAGGGCGTACGCGGCAACGCGTGACGCAGGCCATCTTCCCTCATATGGGCGAGATTCGCCCGTAACGGAAATTTCGCTCACTCGAACGGGTGGACCTGGGGCCGGGGAGGCGATCTGCGCCTCCCCGGTTCGTTCTGCCGGATGTGAGCGAGAAGAACCGTGAAGGAAAGCGCAGCGCCCGTGAGCGGCTGGCGGTGGAGCGAGAGAAGCGGAAGGCCGCGGACAAGCGCCGCAGGGCGCTGATCGTGGGCGCCTCGATCGTCTGCGTCCTGGCCCTGGCGACGGTGGTGGGCGTCCTGGCGGCGAACGCCGGGAAGAGCGGAAAGAGCAGTGCGTCCGGCCCCGCCACCGCGCCCTCGGGCGCGGTGGGCAAGGACGGCCTCGCCATCCCGGTCGGCCAGGACACCGCCAAGTCGACCCTCACAGTCTGGGAGGACTTCCGCTGCCCGGCCTGTCAGGCCTTCGAGACCGCCTATCGCCCCACGATCCGCCAGTTGGCCGATGCCGGACAGTTGAAGGTCGAATACCACCTGGTCACGCTCATCGATGCAAACCTCCGCGGCAGCGGCTCGCTCCGCGCGGCCAACGCGGCGGCCTGTGCACAGGACGTCGGCAGGTTCGGGGACTACCACGACGTGCTGTACCAGAACCAGCCCAAGGAGACGCAGGACACCTTCGCGGACAACGACAAGCTCATCGAGCTCGCGGGCGAGGTCGACGGTCTGAACACCCCGACGTTCGAGAAGTGCGTCAAGGACGGCACACACGACAGCTGGGTGCAGAAGTCGAATGCCGCGTTCCAGAGCGGTGGCTTCTCGGGCACGCCGACCGTCCTCCTCGACGGAAAGAACATCTACGCGGACCAGACGATCACCCCCGCCAAGCTGAAGCAGATGGTCGAGGCCGCGAACAAGTCCTGAGGCGTTTGTCGTCCCGTGATGCCCTCGGTGCCTACGGTGCCGGGGGCGTCCTACGTTATGGACCCGTAGCCCGGCGGGTTGCCGCGCTCCGTGTCCGGCAGGGTAGCGTCGTTCCTGCCATGGAACTTGCCTACATCCCCAGCCCGTCGCACGGAGTGCTGCACCTCGGCCCCATTCCGCTGCGCGGCTACGCCTTCTGCATCATCATCGGCGTCTTCGTAGCCGTGTGGCTCGGCAACAAGCGCTGGATCGCCCGGGGCGGCCGATCCGGCACGGTGGCCGACATCGCGGTCTGGGCCGTGCCGTTCGGCCTTGTCGGCGGGCGGCTGTACCACGTGATCACGGACTACGAGCTGTACTTCAGCGACGGCCGTCACTGGGTGGACGCGTTCAAGGTCTGGCAGGGCGGACTCGGCATCTGGGGCGCGATCGCGCTCGGGGCGGTCGGTGCCTGGATCGGCTGCCGCCGCCGGGGCATCACGCTTCCCTCGTACGCCGACGCGGTCGCGCCCGGCATCGCCCTCGCGCAGGCCATCGGCCGCTGGGGCAACTGGTTCAACCAGGAGCTCTACGGACGGCCGACGGATCTGCCGTGGGCGCTGCACATCACTTCGTCGACGGACGGGCGGGTGCCGGGGTACTATCACCCGACCTTCCTGTACGAGTCGCTGTGGTGCATCGGGGTCGCCCTCCTGGTCGTCTGGGCGGACCGTCGCTTCAAGCTGGGGCACGGACGGGCGTTCGCGCTGTACGTCGCCGCGTACTGCGTGGGCCGCGGCTGGATCGAGTACATGCGGGTCGACGACGCGCACCACATCCTGGGCCTGCGGCTGAACGACTGGACCGCGATGCTCGTCTTCCTGCTGGCCGTGGCGTACATCGTGGTGTCGTCGCGACTGCGGCCGGGGCGCGAGGCCAGCGTGGAGCCGGCTGCCGCCGCGTCGCGGATCGGGGGCGACGACGGTCCCGTGGATCTGGAGAAGAAGCCGGAGTCCCAGGAGGCCGAGCCGGAGGCCTCGAAGGACGACACGGAGCCTGCTGACGACAGCGGGCCGGGTGGCGAGGCCCAGCCGGTGGACGAAGCGGAGTCGGCGAAGAAGAGCTGAGCGGCTCGTGTGCAGGGCAGGGGGCGCCGTATCGCCGGATACGGCGCCCCGCCGCGTTCGGAGCCCTCAGCGTCGTCGGCGGGCCAGGGACAGGGTTCGGTACGCCTCCCGCACCACCGCCGTGTCGATGAAGCGTCCGTCAGGGAGGGCCTGGGCGCCCGGTTCCCTGGCAGCGGCCTTCAGGATCTCCTCCGCCCGGGAGATCTCCTCCGCACGAGGCGCGTAGGCGCGTTCGATGACCGGCAGCTGACGGGGGTGGATCGCCGCTCGGCCCAGGAAGCCCAGCGTGCGGCCATGGGCGCAGGAGCGCGCCAGACCCTCCAGGTCCCTTGTGTCCGGATAGACCGACTGGGCCGGCGGAGGCAGTGCCGCGGCGCGGGCGGCCACCACCACGCGCGCCCGCGACCAGTCGAGCCCCGTGTCCTCCCGCACGCCCAGATCCGCCCGCAGATCCGACTCGCCCAGCGCGATGCCCCGCACCGCCGGGTGCGCCGTGGCGATCGCGAACGCCTGCTCCACGCCCAGGGCCGTCTCCAGGAGGGCATACAGGGGGATCGCCCCGCCGTCCGCCGGGGCCGCCCGTTCCGCCACGCGGACCACGTCCGACGGCGACGTCACCTTGGGCAGGCGCAGCCCCGAGAGGCCGGGCAGTGCCGCCAGCGCGGCGAGGTCCGCCTGTGCCCAGGGGCTGTCCAGAGCGTTCACCCGGACGTGGACCGGCACCGGAGGGCGCCCGGTCAGCCGCTCCGCCGTCGCCGCCCGCGCGTACCCCTTGCGGTCGGGGGCGACCGCATCCTCGAGGTCGATCAGCACCACGTCCGCCCCCGACATCAGCGCCTTGCCGACGACCTCCGGGCGGTCCCCGGGAGCGTACAGCCAGGTGAGAGGGGGGAAACCGGGACGCGCGGTCACAGAACGCCCTCCGCCGCGAGCTCGGTGATCTCCGGGCCCGTCAGGCCCAGCTCGGTCAGGATCGCCTCGGTGTCCGCACCGTGCGGGCGGCCCGCCCAGCGGATCTCCCCGGGCGTGGCGGACAGCCGGAACAGGACGTTCTGCATGCGCAGCGGGCCCAGGTCGGGGTCGTCGGGAACCGTGGTGATCGTGCCCAACGCCCCGTACTGAGGGTCGGTCATCACATCCCGTACGTCCTGCACCGGCGCCACCGCGGCCTCCGCCCCCTCGAACGCCTTCAGGACCTCCGCGCGCGTCCGGCCGGCGATCCACTCGCCGACCGCCGCGTCCAGGACGTCCGCGTGCCGGGCCCGGTCCGCGCCGGTCGCGAACCAGGGCTCGTCGATCAGCTCGGGGCGGCCGACCAGGCGCATGACCCGCTCGGCGACGGACTGGGCGGAGGTCGAGACGGCGACCCAGTCGCCGTCCGCGGTGCGGTAGGTGTTGCGCGGGGCGTTGTTCTGGGAGCGGTTGCCGGTGCGCTGCTGTACGTGCCCCAGCTGGTCGTACCAGATCGGCTGGGGTCCGAGGACCGTGAGGATCGGTTCGATGATCGCCATGTCCACCACCTGGCCGGTGCCGGTGCGGTCCCGGGCAGCGAGGGCCGTCATCACCGCGTACGCCGTCGCCAGGCCCGCGATCGAGTCGGCGAGCCCGAACGGCGGGAGCGTCGGGGGTGCGCCCGGTTCCCCGGTGATGGCCGCGAACCCGCTCATCGCCTCCGCGAGCGTGCCGAATCCTGGGCGGTGTGCGTACGGGCCGAACTGACCGAAGGCGGTCACCCGCGCGAGGACCAGCCGGGGGTTCGCGGCCGACAGCTCCTCCCAGCCCAGGGACCACTTCTCCAGGGTCCCCGGGCGGAAGTTCTCGACGATCACGTCGGAGGCGGCGGCCAGCCGCAGCAGCGTCGCGCGGCCGCCGGCTTTCGACAGATCGAGCGTCATCGTGCGCTTGTTGCGGCCCAGCAGCTTCCACCACAGACCCACCCCGTTCTTCGCCGGGCCGTGCCCGCGGCAGGGGTCAGGTCTGGCCGGGTGCTCGATCTTGATGACGTCGGCGCCGAAGTCACCGAGGAGGGTGGCGGCGAGGGGACCGGCGAAGAGCGTGGCGAGATCCAGGACCTTCAGGCCGTTGAGGGGTGCGGTCATGTGCGGTGGGCTTCCCGGTGGGTGAGGTGGGCCAGGGTGTCGAATCCGATGCCGTTGAAGTCGCCGACGGATGTGGTCAGCCGGTTCTTCAGGGGGGCCGTCCAGCGGTCGGGGAGCGCGGTGGGACGTCCGGTCAGCAGGCCCGCGACGCTGCCCGCCGTCGCACCGTTGGAGTCGGTGTCCCAGCCCCCGGACACGGCTCGGCAGACGGAGCCGGTGAAATCGCCGTCCGCGTGGGTGAGGGCGGCGGCGATCAGAGCCGTGTTGGGGACGGCGTGCACCCAGTGGTAGGTGCGATGGGCCTCGTGCAGTTCGTCGACGACCGCCTCGAAGTCCTTCGTGTCACGGGCCAGTCGGACGGCGTGCCGGACGGCTCGGGCGAGGCGTGAGCCGGGCGGGACGACGCCGAGCCCGGCGCGCAGGCAGTGGTGGACGTCGTGGGCGCCGGTGGCCGCCGCGGCGATGGTGGCCGCCGTGAACATCGCCGCGTAGACCCCGTTCGCGGTGTGGGTGAGGGTGGCGTCGCGGTGGGCCTGTTCGGCCGCGGCGGCCGGGTCGCCCGGGTTGGTCCAGCCGTGCACGTCGGCGCGGATGAGGGCGCCGATCCACTCACGGAACGGGTTGCGGTGGCCGGCCGTGCGCGGGGGTTCGATGCCGGAGAGCAGGTTGCGGTAGGCGATGCGTTCGGCGGTGAAGGTGCGGCCCGCGGGGAGTTCGTCGAGCCAGAGTCCGGCCACGTCGGCGGTGGTGAAGGACTTGCCGTGGCGACCGAGCAACAGCAGGTTCAAAACAGGGTAGTTGAGGTCGTCGTCCTCGGGCATCCCATCGATGTTCTCGGCGAGCGACGTCCCCGCGGAGCGGCGGTTCCAGGGGTACGCCGCGACAAGCTCCGCAGGGACCCCCCGTGCCGTGAACCAGCTGTTCAGGGGCCAGTTGCCGGCGGCCCGGGCGAGTCGGCGGATGCCGTCGAGGGGGAGCTTCTCCACGGGTTTGCCCAGGAGACAGCCGGCGGCTCTGCCGAGCCAGGCGGCCTCGAGGCGCGCCTCGCCGAGCGCTTCGTGCCCGCCCGCCGCCGGCGTGGAGGGCCACGCCGGGCACAGCGCCTTGATCTTCGCCAGGTCCGTCGGTTCGGCCTCCGCCGATGTGCCGGGCAGGTCGGCGAGTTCGTCCAGCAGGTCTTCCGCCAGCAGCCGCAGGTACGCAGACACCGGCCGGGCCGACGCACCGGTCCGCAGGGGTGCCTCGGGGCCGCCGGCACGGTGCCATCTGGCCGCGACGGCCGATGTCACGCGGCCCTCCTGCTCCGCCTGGCGCAGTTCGTGCCCGAGCAGGTCCTCCGGCTGGACCCAGGTCAGTCGGAGCACCTCAGCCTCCGATCCGGGTGAACGCCGCCTCATGGGCCCGGCGCCGGGACACGTCACGGGCGAAGATCTCCCGTGTCACCTCCGTGAGCGTCCGGGCCGGCGCGTGCAGGTCGAGACGGCTCGCCTCCTCGACCGCCTTCGCCCAGTACTCCGGGACCTCCGAGCCCAGGGCGCCGGTGATCGCGCCCGCCATCGTCGCGATGGAGTCGCAGTCCCGGCCGTAGTTCACGGCGCCGAGCACCGCGTGGCGGAAGTCGCCGTGTGCCACCACCATCATGCCGAGCGCCACCGGGAGTTCCTCGATGGCGTGCAGCCGGGAGGGGCGGCGGGCGCCCAGGGACGGCGCACGGTAGTCGGGTCCGACCGTGTCGTACGGCGCCACCGCCTCCCGCAACGGCCGCAGCGCCGACTCGAAGTCCGAGTAGCGGGACGCCGCGTCGCAGACCGTCTCGATGGCGGCGCGCGTGCCGTCCTTCGCCAGCGACAGGCACGCGGCCACGACCGAGTCGGGTGTCGCGCCGGGCTCGCATGCCGCCGCCACCGCCGCCGCGAACACCCCGGCCGCCTCCCTGCCGTACGACGACTGGTGCGCTCCCGAGACATCCAGCGCCTCGGCGTAGGCGCCCGGCGGATTGGCCGCGTTGACCAGGCCCACCGGCGCCATGTACATCGCGGCGCCGCAGTTGACGATGTTGCCGACGCCGGCCTCGCGCGGGTCGACGTGGCCGTAGTGCAGCCGTGCCACCAGCCACTTCTCCGCCAGGAAGATCCGCTGGAGGGGAATCGCCTCCGTCTCCAGTTCCGGGATCCAGCAAGGGTTGGTCATCAGGTCCGGGACCAGATGCCGGGCCATCGCGTAGGCGTCCAGATGGTCGCGGACGGCCCCGTAGACCCGTACCAGCGCGTGGGTCATCAAGGTGTCGTCGGTGACGTGACCGTCGCCCTTGTGGTACGGGGCGACGGGGCGGGCCGTGCGCCACGCGTCACCGTGCCAGGGTCCGACGATCCCGTGCACGCGGCCGCCGTGCCGTTCGACGATCTGCTCGGGGGAGTATCCCTCGACGGGTCCGCCGAGGGCGTCGCCGACGGCGGCGCCGACCAGGGCGTCGGTGATGCGTTCGTCGAGAGGTGTCGTCTCGTCAGAAGTGGGCGTCATGTCCGAATCATCCACCGGGGGCAGCCAGTTCCGTCGCCTCCAGGAGTTCGGCGAGGCGTACGAGGTCCGTTCCGGCCAGGCGGGGGAGAGCGCAGCCCGAGAGGGTGCGGCAGGCTTCGCGCCAGGCGGTCGGGATCGCTTCTCCGCCGCCGAGCGCACCCGTGAGCGCGCCCGCCAGGGCGGGCGCGGAGTCGGCGACCCGCGACAGACAGGCGGCGGCGGGCACGGCCTCCGCGATCCGGCCGCGGGCCGCCGTCGCCAGGGCGAGCGCGATCGGGACCGTCTCCGCGGCGGCGATCCCGTAGCTGTAGACGTGGTCGACGATCTGGTGCTCCAGCAACGGGACCACGGGGAACGCGCCACCTCCGCCGTGGGCCAGCTCCAGCGCGTGCCGGGCGTTGCGGCCGATCTCCGTGGTCTCGGGGAGCTCGGCGAGTGCGGCCGCCACGCATGCGTCAACCGCCTGACCGGACAGGGCGAGCGAGAGGGCCGCGGCCATGGCGCGGGCGCCGTGCACCCCGTCGCCGTCCTGGGTGTAGCGAGCATCGAACTCGGCCAGCTCGGCGGCGAGCCGGGGATCTCCCGGATGTGCCACAGCGAGGACGCAGGCCCGTACGCAGGCCGCGTCGTCGAAGTAGTGCGGGTTGTCGTGGCCGGTGGCGGGCGGGCGCAGCCCGGTGGCGAGGTTGCCGAGCCCCGCGCGCACGGAGATCCGGGCGCGCAGGGTCACCCGCGCCGACTCGACCTCGGGGGCGCGGTCGGCCGCCGCGGCGACCTCTCCGGCGATCGTGTTCCAGGACAGGTCGATGGCCGCGCGTATCCCGCGCCGGTGGTCGAGGTCGCCGAGCGCGCCGGTGTCCGCGGCCCGCAGCACGGCATGAGCGGCGAACGCCGCCCACTCGGCGTCGTCCGACGGTCCGAGCCTGAGCGGTTCCGGCGGCTGGTTGAGGGCGATGGGCACGGGCAGAGTGGTGGTCGCGTTCTGCTCGGCGAAGGCGTCCAGCTCCCGGGTCAGCCGCCGGGTCCACTCGGGCATACGGGCGGCCCGATGCCGGGCGGCGGGCCATCCGGCGGCGTCGCCCGCGGCGAGCCCGAGCAGGAGACCCTCGACACGACGGGGGGCCTCGGTGTCGCTCACGGCTCGACCCCGTCCTCGTCCCCACTCTTCACGTACGCCGCCTGCGCGTACGCCGCCGGATCGGGGTGGGCCAGCGCCTCCTGCCGTGCGGGACCACTCTGCCGTACGGGATCACCACGCCGAGCGGGGCCGCCGCGATCGCCACGCCGAGCGGGCTTACCGCGCCGCCCCGGACCGTCACTCCGTGCGCGGCCGCCCTGCCGGGCGCCCGTGCCCGCGTCCCTGCCCCACAGGCCCGCGACCGCCGTCCCCCACTTGCCGTCGTCCCCGGGGGTCAGCAGCTCCGCCACGTCCAGTACGTGGTGGCCCTCCATGGACGGCAGACAGCGGCCGCGGGCCGGGCCGATCGCCGCCGCCCACTCGGCCGGGATCGCCGACATCCCGCATGTCGCGCCGGCGAGGGCACCCGCGACGGCCGCCGTGGTGTCGGCGTCCCGGCCCATGTTGACCGCGGTGAGCACCGACTTCGTGAAGTCGCCGTACGCCGCCGCGTACGCGCCGAAGGCCAGGGCCACCGCCTCCGGGGCGAGGTCCGTCCAGGGATAGCCGCCGATCACCACCGCTGAGCGGATCGCGCGGGCGCCGCGGTGGGCGTGGGCGACCGCGCGGCGCAGGGAGCGGGCGGTCCAGGAGTCGTCGGGGACGACCGCGAGAGCCGAGGCCACCACGGCGGACGTGGACGCGCCCGTCATCGCCGCCGCGACCCCGGCCGCGACCGCCCGGCCGCCGTGAATGCCCTCCCCCTCGTGGCTCACCGAGCCGTCGATCGCCACGAGCCGGGCCGCCTCCGCGGGCCGGCCCGCGGCGAAGACGCCGAAGGGCGCCGCGCGCATGGCGAGACCGTCGCTCCAGGCGTGCCGGTGCTGCGCCGTGATGGGCGCCGCGAGCCCACGGCGGAGGTTCTCCAGCGTGCCCCGCTCGCTGAACCCCGCTCCGCGGAACGGTCCCTCGTCCCGGTCCGCGATCCACTCGTGCCAGGCCGCCTCCACATGCGCCACGGTGAGCGCCGAGCCGTGCCGGGCCAGCAGCAGCCCCGAGAAGATCGCGTACTCGGTGTCGTCCGTGCCGGAGGGCTGCTCTGCGACATAGCCGGTGATGCGGCCCCAGCGGGCGCGGATCTCGGACGGCTTCATGTTCTCGGCGGGCGCACCCAGCGCGTCGCCCACGGCGAGACCGAGCAGTGCGCCGCGCGCCCGTTCACGGAGACCGGCGGCGTCCCCGGGGGCCGGGGCCGGGGGAATGCAGGCGATGGCCATACGGTGCCTCTCCTTTCAGGCACCCCCCTGTATCGGGGTGTGGAACCCCTTTGCGCATCTGTCCCACGTGAGCGGTTCCCCCGTGCCTTGCGGGCTGCAGCATCACCCGACCGACATCTGTGCAGTGGTGGGCACGGATGAGCGACAAGGGGAGAAGTCGCAGGTTAGCCCAGCCTTTCCTTGCTGGCGGCACGGCAATTTCCGACATACTTTTGGTGTTGTCAAAAAGTGGAAGAAGTCCAATCAAGCATTCTGGGGGCCCGGGTATGGCCATCATCGAGACCGAGGCGACGCTGCACGAGGCGCACCGGGACAATCACACGCATCGAGATGTGAACGGTGGCTGGCTGCGCCCGGCCGTCTTCGGTGCGATGGACGGCCTGGTGTCCAACCTGGCCCTGATGACGGGAGTCGCCGGCGGGGCCGTCAGCCAGCAGACCATCGTCATCACCGGACTCGCGGGCCTGGCCGCCGGGGCCTTCTCCATGGCCGCCGGCGAGTACACCTCCGTCGCCTCCCAGCGTGAGCTCGTCGAGGCCGAGCTCGATGTCGAGCGACGCGAGCTGAGAAAGCACCCGGAGGGCGAGGAGGAGGAGCTCGCGGCGCTGTACGAGGCGCGCGGCGTCGAGCCGGCGCTGGCCCGCGAGGTTGCCAGGCAGCTCTCCCGCGACCCCGAGCAGGCCCTGGAGATACACGCGCGCGAGGAGCTCGGCATCGACCCCGGCGATCTGCCCTCCCCGGCGGTCGCCGCCGTATCCAGCTTCGGGTCGTTCGCGCTCGGCGCACTCCTGCCGGTCCTGCCCTTTCTGCTCGGCGCTCATACCCTGTGGCCCGCCGTGCTGCTCGCCCTCGCCGGGCTGTTCGGCTGCGGCGCGGTGGTGGCCAAGGTGACGGCGCGCAGCTGGTGGTACAGCGGTCTTCGGCAGCTCGCCCTGGGGGGTGCCGCGGCGGGTGTGACGTACGCCCTGGGCAGTCTGTTCGGTACCGCCGTAGGATGACGATGAGCTATCTATGCGAAGGATCGCATAAGTAGTTGTTACTCGGCGGTTTCGACTGCTCGGCCACCGGGCATGAGCCGTAAGCGCCGCGGGCAACGACGCCTACGCCGCACGACATCGCACCGGGCGACGAAGCCCGCCGTACTCTGGGTCAAGGGACACCGATCTGTCCGCTTGTGCCCCCCTGATTCCATTGCCGCACGTGCAACCCGTGCCACGCGTCGGCAATGTCCGCATGCTGGAATGATCTGTCCGGTTCCCGAGAAGCACTCCATCATGTAACCTGCACGAAATTTTGCACCCGACGCAGAGGGCCAACGTCGTCCCTCGGCACCTGCACATGCCACATGACGACGACGGGAGAGCCGATGCGTACGCCGCGCCAGCCGTCCCAGCACTCCGCGAATGGCCAGAACTGGTCGTTCATGGATGCTCGCCCTGCAGCGCAGGGTATGTACGACCCCCGCAACGAGCACGACGCCTGCGGCGTCGGCTTCGTGGCCACCCTCACCGGTGAGGCGAGCCATGCGCTGGTCGAGCAGGCGCTCACCGTTCTGCGCAATCTGGAGCACCGCGGTGCCACGGGCTCCGAGCCCGACTCCGGTGACGGTGCCGGCATTCTCTCCCAGGTGCCCGACGCGTTCTTCCGCGAGGTGGCCGGATTCGAGCTGCCCGAGGCGGGTGGCTACGCCGTCGGCATCGCCTTCCTGCCCCAGGCGAACCCCGCCGAGGCCGTCTCGCAGATCGAGACGATCGCCGCGGACGAGGGCCTGACCGTCCTCGGCTGGCGTGAGGTCCCGGTCGCCCCGGAGATGTTGGGTGCCACCGCCCGCTCCACGATGCCCGCCTTCCGCCAGCTGTTCGTCGCGGATCACGCGAGCAAGGGCATCGAGCTCGACCGCAAGGCGTTCGTGCTGCGCAAGCGCGCCGAGCGCGAGGCCGGCGTGTACTTCCCGTCGCTGTCCGCGCGCACCGTCGTCTACAAGGGCATGCTGACCACCGGCCAGCTCGAGCCCTTCTTCCCCGACCTGTCCGACCGCCGCTTCGCCACGGCCATCGCGCTGGTCCACTCGCGCTTCTCCACGAACACCTTCCCGAGCTGGCCGCTCGCCCACCCGTACCGCTTCGTCGCGCACAACGGCGAGATCAACACGGTCAAGGGCAATCGCAACTGGATGCGGGCCCGCGAGTCCCGGCTGGTCTCCGAACTGTTCGGCCCCCAGGAGAAGCTGGAGCGGATCTTCCCGATCTGCACCCCCGAGGCCTCCGACTCCGCCTCCTTCGACGAGGTGCTCGAGCTGCTGCACCTCGGCGGCCGCTCCCTGCCGCACTCCGTGCTGATGATGATCCCGGAGGCGTGGGAGAACCACGACTCCATGGATTCGGCCCGGCGCGCCTTCTACCAGTACCACTCCATGATGATGGAGCCCTGGGACGGCCCCGCCTGCGTCACTTTCACCGACGGCACCCAGGTCGGAGCCGTGCTCGACCGCAACGGCCTGCGCCCCGGCCGCTACTGGGTCACCGACGACGGCCTCGTCGTCCTCGGCTCCGAGGTCGGGGTCCTCGACATCGACCCCTCCAAGGTCGTCCGCAAGGGCCGCCTGCAGCCCGGCCGCATGTTCCTCGTCGACACCGTCGAGCACCGCATCATCGAGGACGACGAGATCAAGGCGACCCTCGCCGCCGAGCAGCCGTACGAGGAGTGGCTGGAGGCCGGCGAGATCGAGCTGGGCGACCTGCCCGAGCGCGAGCACATCGTGCACACCCACGCGTCGGTCACCCGCCGCCAGCAGACCTTCGGCTACACCGAGGAGGAGCTGCGCGTCATCCTCGCGCCGATGGCCAAGGCCGGTGCCGAGCCGATCGGCTCGATGGGCACCGACTCGCCGATCGCCGCGCTGAGCGAGCGTCCGCGCCTGCTCTTCGACTACTTCACCCAGCTGTTCGCGCAGGTCACCAACCCGCCGCTGGACGCCATCCGGGAGGAGCTGGTCACCTCCCTTCGCTCGGCGCTGGGCCCGCAGGGCAATCTGCTCGAGCCGACCGCGGCCTCCTGCCGCAGCGTCATGCTGCCCTTCCCGGTGATCGACAACGACGAGCTGGCCAAGCTCATCCACATCAACGCCGACGGTGACATGCCCGGCATGAAGGCCGCGACGCTCTCCGGTCTCTTCCGGGTCTCCGGCGGCGGCGACGTGCTCGCCGCGCGCCTGGAGGAGATCTGCGCCGAGGCCGACGCCGCCATCGAGAACGGCGCCCGCCTGATCGTGCTCTCCGACCGCCACTCGGACGCCGAGCACGCGCCGATCCCGTCGCTGCTGCTCACCGCGGCGGTCCACCACCACCTCATCCGCACCAAGCAGCGCACCCATGTGGGCCTGCTGGTCGAGGCCGGCGACGTCCGCGAGGTCCATCACGTCGCCCTGCTCATCGGCTACGGTGCCGCGGCCGTCAACCCGTACCTGGCGATGGAGTCCGTCGAGGACCTGGTCCGGGCGGGCACCTTCCTGCCGGGCGTCGACACCGAGAAGGCCATCCGCAACCTGATCTACGCCCTGGGCAAGGGCGTCCTCAAGGTCATGTCCAAGATGGGCATTTCGACGGTCGCCTCCTACCGCGGCGCCCAGGTCTTCGAGGCCGTCGGTCTCGACGAGGCCTTCGTCGACAAGTACTTCAACGGCACGGCCACCAAGATCGGCGGCGTCGGCATCGACGTCATCGCCGAGGAGGTCGCCGCCCGCCACGCCAAGGCCTACCCTGCCTCCGGCATCGCTCCCGCGCACCGCGCGCTGGAGATCGGCGGCGAGTACCAGTGGCGCCGCGAGGGCGAGCCGCACCTGTTCGACCCGGAGACGGTCTTCCGCCTCCAGCACTCCACGCGAACCGGCCGGTACGACATCTTCAAGAAGTACACGGTCCGCGTGAACGAGCAGTCCGAGCGCCTGATGACGCTGCGCGGCCTGTTCGGCTTCGCGTCCGACCGGCAGCCGATCTCCATCGACGAGGTCGAGCCGGCGTCCGAGATCGTCAAGCGCTTCTCCACGGGCGCCATGTCGTACGGCTCCATCTCCAAGGAGGCGCACGAGACGCTCGCCATCGCCATGAACCGGCTGGGCGCCAAGTCCAACACCGGCGAGGGCGGCGAGGACCCGGACCGCCTGTACGACCCGGCGCGCCGTTCGGCGATCAAGCAGGTGGCCTCCGGCCGCTTCGGCGTGACCTCCGAGTACCTGGTCAACGCGGACGACATCCAGATCAAGATGGCCCAGGGCGCCAAGCCGGGCGAGGGCGGCCAGCTGCCCGGCCACAAGGTCTACCCGTGGGTGGCCAAGACCCGGCACAGCACCCCTGGTGTCGGCCTGATCTCCCCGCCGCCGCACCACGACATCTATTCCATCGAGGACCTGGCCCAGCTGATCCACGACCTGAAGAACGCGAACCCGCAGGCGCGGATCCACGTGAAGCTGGTCTCGGAGGTCGGCGTCGGCACGGTCGCCGCGGGTGTCTCCAAGGCGCACGCGGACGTCGTCCTGATCTCCGGCCACGACGGCGGCACCGGCGCCTCCCCGCTCACGTCGCTGAAGCACGCCGGCGGCCCCTGGGAGCTGGGTCTCGCCGAGACCCAGCAGACCCTGCTGCTCAACGGCCTGCGCGACCGGATCGTCGTACAGACCGACGGACAGCTGAAGACCGGCCGTGACGTGGTCATCGCCGCGCTGCTGGGCGCCGAGGAGTTCGGCTTCGCGACCGCGCCGCTCGTCGTCTCCGGCTGCATCATGATGCGCGTCTGCCACCTGGACACCTGCCCGGTCGGCATCGCCACCCAGAACCCGGTGCTGCGCGAGCGCTTCACCGGCAACGCCGAGTTCGTGGTGAACTTCTTCCGGTTCATCGCCGAGGAGGTCCGCGAACTGCTCGCGGAGCTGGGCTTCCGCTCCATCGAGGAGGCCGTCGGCCACGCCGAGGCGCTCGACGTGACCCGGGCCGTCGACCACTGGAAGGCGCAGGGCCTGGACCTGGAGCCGCTGTTCCACGTGCCCGAGCTGCCCGAGGGTGCGGTGCGCCACCAGATCGTCGCCCAGGACCACGGGCTGGAGAAGGCGCTCGACAACGAGCTGATCAGGCTCGCCGCCGACGCCCTGGCCGCGAGCTCCCAGGCCGACGCCCAGCCGGTGCGGGCCCAGGTCGCGATCCGCAACATCAATCGCACGGTCGGCACCATGCTCGGCCACGAGGTGACGAAGAAGTTCGGTGGCGCGGGCCTGCCCGAGGACACGATCGACATCACCTTCACGGGTTCGGCGGGTCAGTCCTTCGGCGCCTTCCTGCCGCGCGGCATCACGCTGCGCCTGGAGGGCGACGCCAACGACTACGTCGGCAAGGGTCTGTCGGGCGGCCGCGTCATCGTGCGCCCGGACCGCGCGGCTGAGCATCTCGCGGAGTACTCGACCATCGCGGGCAACACCCTCGCCTACGGCGCGACCGGCGGGGAGCTGTTCCTGCGGGGTCGTACGGGCGAGCGGTTCGGCGTCCGCAACTCCGGTGCGCTCGTGGTGTCGGAGGGCGTGGGCGACCACGGTTGCGAGTACATGACCGGTGGCCACGCCGTCGTGCTCGGCGAGACCGGCCGCAACTTCGCGGCCGGTATGTCCGGCGGCATCGCGTACGTCATCGACCTGAACCGCGACAACGTCAACGTCGGGAACCAGGCCTCCGTCGAGGCCCTGGACGAGGACGACAAGCAGTGGCTGCACGACGTGGTGCGCCGCCACGCCGAGGAGACCGGTTCCACGGTCGCCGAGAAGCTCCTCGCCGAGTGGTCCGTCTCCGTGGACCGCTTCAGCAAGATCACCCCCAGCACCTACAAGGCAGTGCTCGCCGCCAAGGACGCCGCCGAGCGAGCCGGTCTCTCCGAGGCCGAGATCACCGAGAAGATGATGGAGGCGGCGACTCATGGCTGATCCGAAGGGCTTCCTGACGCACGGCCGCCAGGTCGCCACGTCCCGCCCGGTGGGCGAGCGCGTCAAGGACTGGAACGAGGTCTACGTTCCGGGCGCGCTGCTGCCGATCATCAGCAAGCAGGCCAGCCGGTGCATGGACTGTGGCATCCCGTTCTGCCACAACGGCTGTCCGCTGGGGAACCTGATCCCGGAGTGGAACGACTACGCCTACCGCGAGGACTGGACCGAGGCGTCCGAGCGGCTGCACGCCACGAACAACTTCCCGGAGTTCACGGGCCGCCTGTGCCCTGCTCCCTGCGAGTCGGCGTGCGTGCTCGGCATCAACCAGCAGCCGGTCACCATCAAGAACGTCGAGGTCTCGATCATCGACAAGGCGTGGGACAGCGGTGACGTCAAGCCGCAGGCCCCCGAGCGCCTGTCGGGCAAGACGGTCGCGGTCATCGGCTCGGGCCCGTCCGGCCTGGCCGCAGCCCAGCAGCTCACCCGGGCGGGCCACACGGTCGCGGTGTACGAGCGCGCGGACCGCGTCGGCGGTCTGCTCCGCTACGGCATCCCCGAGTTCAAGATGGAGAAGCGGCACATCAATCGCCGTATCGAGCAGATGCGCGCGGAGGGCACCCGCTTCCGTACGGGCATGGAGATCGGCCGCGACATGAACGCGACGGACCTGCGCAAGCGGTACGACGCCGTGGTGATCGCGGCGGGCGCGACGACCGCACGCGACCTGCCGGTCCCCGGCCGCGAGCTCAAGGGCATCCACCAGGCCATGGAGTACCTGCCCCTGGCCAACAAGGTGCAGGAGGGCGACTACGTGACCCCACCGATCTCGGCCGAGGGCAAGCACGTGGTCGTGATCGGCGGCGGTGACACGGGCGCTGACTGCGTCGGCACCGCCCACCGTCAGGGTGCGGCCTCCGTCACCCAGCTGGAGATCATGTCCCGCCCGAACGACGAGCGGCACCCGGTCGACCAGCCGTGGCCGACCTTCCCGATCCTGTACAAGGTCACCTCGGCCCATGAGGAGGGCGGCGAGCGCATCTACGCGGCCTCCACGACCCACTTCGAGGGCGACGAGGACGGCAACGTGCAGTGGCTGCACCTCGCCGAGGTCGAGTTCGCGGACGGCAGGCTGACCCAGAAGCCGGGCACGGAGCGCAGGATCCCGGCCCAGCTGGTCACCCTCGCCATGGGCTTCACGGGCACCGACCGGCGGAACGGCCTCGTCGAGCAGTTCGGCCTTGAGCTGGACGAGCGCGGCAACATCGCGCGCGACGCCGACTTCCAGACGAACGTGCCGGGTGTGTTCGTTGCGGGCGACGCCGGGCGCGGCCAGTCCCTGATCGTGTGGGCGATCGCCGAGGGCCGCTCGGCGGCACGCGGTGTCGACCGCTTCCTCACCGGTGCCAGCGACCTGCCGGCCCCGATCCGCCCCACGGACCGCTCGCTGATGGTCTGAGGTCCAGTCCGACTGACGGCCATTCATAAAGCGTCCCGTACAAAGGCGTACGGAACTGAGCACGGCGCCTGCCCCTGTCCCCGACCGGACGTCGGGCGGGCGCCGTGGCGCGTCCGCGGGTGCGCCGGCGAACGCGCCGCTCACCCCGTCAGCTCGGTGACCTTCCCGACCGTCAGCAGCACCAGCAGAATCAGAAGTCCGGCGCACACCGCCGCCTGGATCAGGCCGCGGCGCGGGCCCCGGGGGACGTACGCGTACACCAGCGTCACCACTCCGCCCGCCAGCAGACCGCCGAGGTGCCCCTGCCAGGAGGTGAGGCCAGCGGAGATCAGCAGCCACAGCAGCAGGCCCGCCATGAACCGGTTGACGGTGCTCATGTCGGCGCCGAGACGCCGGGCCATGACGTAGTACGCGGCGCCCAGCCCGAAGATCGCGCCGGACGCGCCGACCGTCGGGGAGCCGGGTGCCAGCAGCAGGACGAGCACCGAACCGCCGAGGGCCGACAGCAGGTAGAGCGCGAGATAGCGGGTGCGGCCCAGCTGGGCCTCCACCACCCTGCCGATGTTCCACAGCGACACCATGTTCATCACGATGTGCAGGATCCCGAAGGTCCCCTGGGTGGGCGGCAGGTGCAGGAACGCGCCGGTCAGCATCCGCTCCCACTGCCCGCCGACGACGCCCTCCGCGTGCAGATCCGGAGGATACGGGTACTGCCACAGGTAGTGCCCGCCGTCCGGTCCCCGCAGAATGGCCCCCAGCATCGCGAACCGGTCCACGATCGCCGGACGGACCAACTCGCCGAGATAGGCAAGGACGTTGAGAGCGATCAGGACGTACGTGACCACGGGCGTCGTGGTGATCCGGCCGCCGAACACGGTGCGCGCCTGCCGAATCGACCGCGCGCCCTCCCGCACGCACTCCACGCACTGGTGGCCGACGGCCGCCTCGCGCATGCAGTCCGGGCAGATGTGGCGGTCGCACCGGGTGCAGCGGACGTAGGACTCCACCTTGGGGTGGCGGTAGCAGGTGGTCACTGCGGACTCGGACTCCACGGCCGGCTCCTCGAACGGGGATGGGTGGTGATGATGAGCCGGTGGGGACGGCGGCGAACAAAATAGCGAACTTGCGCGGAAGGTGATCAGTGAGGGGGGAGCGGTGCCGTAACGTCGGCCTCCCGTCCCCGCAGCGCCAGGGAGCCCGTATGGCCGCCATCAGCCTCCGCAAGGTCGAGGAGACGGCGCCCGCGCTGGTCAGCCTCTACAAGACCGCCGGGGCATCGCTCGCCGAGCACGGACTGGGCGGGCAGCGGGCCGCCGTCTACCTTGTCGTCGACTACTCGGGGTCCATGAAGCCGTACTACAAGGACGGCAGCGTGCAGGCGCTCGCCGACCGGGTGCTCGGGCTGTCCGCGCACCTCGACGACGACGGGAGCGTGCCGGTCGTCTTCTTCTCGACGGACATCGACGCCGTCACCCGCATCTCTCTCGCCGACCACCAGGGACGGATCGAGCGGATCGTGGCCGGGCTCGGGCACATGGGCAGGACCGGCTACCACCTGGCGATGGACGCCGTCATCGACCACTACCTCGACAGCGGCTCCGCGGACCCCGCCCTCGTCGTCTTCCAGACCGACGGCGGCCCCGTCAACAGGCTCGCCGCGGAACGGTATCTGTGCAAGGCGGCCAGGCTGCCGATGTTCTGGCAGTTCATCGGGTTCGGCGACCCGGACAGCAAGCAGTTCGACTTCCTGCGCAGGCTCGACGAACTGCCGGTGCCGGACAAACGGATCGTCGACAACGCGGGCTTCTTCCACGCCGGTTCGGATCCGCGCACGGTGTCCGACGCGGGCCTGTACGACCGCCTGGTGGGGGAGTTCCCCAAGTGGCTGGCGGAGGCGCGGGCCAAGGGCATCGTGGCGTGACCGCACCGACCGCGCCGGTTGTCACGGGCGAGAGCGACCGCCGCTGAGGACGACGTCCCGGCACACGGCCGGAGTGCCCCATGCCGTGCACAGCACCCGCGCCTTCGCCAGCCAGAGGGAGAGGTCGTACTCGGCGGTGTAACCGATCGCGCCGTGCAGTTGCAGCGCGGTCCGGGCGGCCGCGTACGCCGCCTCGCCCGCTGCGACTTTGGCTGCGGCGACGTCCGCCGGGGTCATCGAGAGGGCGGCCCCGAAGACCAGCGGCCGCGCGAACTCAAGGGCGATCTTCGTGTCCGCGAGCCGATGCCTGACCGCTTGGAACAAGCCTATGGACACGCCGAACTGGACACGTTGTTTGACATACGCGACCGTTCTGTCCAGGAGGGCGAGGCCCACCCCGAGGACCTGGGCGGCGGTGGCAAGCCGCGCCCAGACGAGGGCCTTCGCGGGCGCGGCGGCGATCAGCAACTCACCGCCGGGCAGCGGGGTGGCGAGGCGGCGGGCCGGGTCCAGCGACATCCGTGTCCCCGGGCGGCAGCCGGGCGCCATCCACACCTGCAGGCCTCTGAGCGCAAGGACGACGTCCGCCGCATCCCCGTCCAGCGCGTACGGCGCACCCACCGTGGCCACGGTCTTGCCCGAGGACAGCCCGGGCAGCAGCCGTCCGGCCTGCTCGGGCACGTCCGAGAGCAGGGCGGCCGCGAGCACCGTCTCCACCACGGGGCCCGGCACCGCATGGCGCCCCAGCTCCACGAAGGCCATGGCCAGCTCGACGGGCAGCGGGCCGACCCCTGCGTACGCCTCCGGGACCGCCAGCGCGAAGACCCCCGCCTCCGCGATCCGGGACCACAGGGCGCGCCCCGCCGCGTGGTCGCCGGCGCTCCAGGACCGTACGACCGACGGTGTGCCGGCGGCGGTCAGCAGCGCGTCCAGCGAACGGGCGAAGCAACGCTGCTCCTCGGTGGGTATGAAGCGCATCAGCGGCGGCCCTTCGGCAGGCCGAGCAGACGCTCGGCGATGATGTCGCGCTGGATCTCGTTGGTGCCGGCGTAGATGGGGCCCGCGAGGGAGAAGACATAGCCCTCGGCCCAGTCGCCGTCCGCCCACTCGCCCTCCGCGCCCAGAAGATCGAGCGCCGTCTCGTGCAGGGCGAGGTCGTACTCGGACCAGAAGACCTTGTTCAGGCTGGACTCCGGGCCCATCGGCTCGCCCTCCAGCACCCGGGAGGCGCCTGCGTAGGTGAACAACTGGTAGGCGCGGGCGCCGATCAGGGCGTCGGCCACCCGGTCGCGCATCGACGCCGGGCTGCCGTGGGCCCGCCACAGGTCCAGCAACCGGTCGGCTGCGGCGAGGAAGCGCCCGGGGGAACGGAGGGTGAGCCCGCGCTCGTTGCCCGCTGTCGCCATGGCGACCCGCCAGCCCTGGCCCGGCTCACCGATCACGTCCTCGTCGGGCACGAAGACGTCGTCCAGGAAGAGTTCGGCGAAGGCGGGCCTGCCGTCGAGACGGCCGATCGGCCGGACCGTCACGCCGGGCGCGCGCAGGTCGAACATGAGGTGCACGAGGCCCTGGTGGGGCTTCGCGGCCCGTGGATCGCTGCGGAACAGCCCGAACGCGCGGTCGGCGAAGGCCGCCCGTGACGACCAGGTCTTCTGGCCGCACAGCAGCCAACCGCCGTTCGTGCGCACGGCCCTGGACCTCAGGGAGGCCAGGTCGGAGCCCGCCTCCGGCTCCGACCACGCCTGCGCCCAGATCACCTCGCCGGTGGCCATCGCAGGGAGCACTCGGGCACGCTGCTCCTCGGTGCCGTGCTCGAACAGGGTCGGCGCCAGCAGGTTGATGCCGTTCTGGCTGACACGGCCCGGCGCGCCCGCCGCGTAGTACTCCTCCTCGAAGATCAGCCACCGAACGAGCCCCGCGTCCCGTCCGCCGTAGACGGTCGGCCACGAGACCACCGACCAGTGGCCCGCGGCCAGTTCGGCCTCCCAGGCGCGATGGGCGGCGAACCCCTCCTCGGTCTCCAGGCAGGGCAGCGGCGCCGGCGGAACGTGCGCCGCCAGCCAGGACCGGGCCTCGGCGCGGAAGGCATCGTCGGCGGGGGAGTGGGTGAGGTCCACGGGCGGTATCCTTCGAAGGCGGACTTCCCTAACAAGTGTTTGGTAGGTTAGCGTGGGTCCATGACAGGCGTCGAGAGTCCGGCCTACGTGCCCGCGCACGGGCTGCTGAAGGGACGCACCGCCGTCATCACCGCGGCGGCCGGGGCGGGGATCGGGGGAGCGACCGCGCGCCGGTTCCTGGAGGAGGGTGCTCGCGTGCTGATCAGCGATGCCCATGTGGGCCGGCTCAAGGAGTACGAGGCGGAACTGGACCGCGACTTCGGGGGTGCCGTCGCCGCGGCCGCCTGCGACGTCACCGACGAGGCCGAGGTGCACGCCCTCTTCGAGACGGCCGTCCGGCTGCACGGCCGGCTCGACATCGTCGTCAACAACGCCGGCCTCGGCGGCACTGCGTCCCTGGTCGACATGACCGACGAGCAGTGGTCGAAGGTGCTCGACGTGACGCTGGGCGGCACGTTCCGGTGTGTGCGGGCGGCCCTTCGCGCGATGAAGGAGACCGGTGGTGGCGTCATCGTCAACAACGCCTCCGTAGTCGGCTGGCGTGCCCAGGCCGGGCAGGCGCACTATGCCGCGGCGAAGGCGGGCGTGATGGCCCTGACCCGGTGCGCCGCGGTCGAGGCCGCCGCGTACGGGGTGCGGGTCAACGCCGTCTCGCCGAGTCTTGCCATGCATCCGCACCTGGTGAAGGTGACGACGCCCGAACTGCTCGAGGAGCTGACCGCGCGGGAGGCCTTCGGGCGGTACGCGCAGCCGTGGGAGGTCGCCAATGTGATCGTCTTCCTGGCGTCCGGCTACTCCTCCTACATGACCGGCGAGGTCGTCGCCGTCAGCAGTCAGCGTGCCTAGAGGCGTGCGATGCACCCGCACCCCCGGGATCACAATGGATCCGTGCCGACCAAGAAGAAGCCCCAGGTGACCGCCGCGCCCGCCCGCCGCCGCGAACTCCTCGACACCGCCGCAGAGGTCTTCGCCGAGCAGGGCTACAACGCCACCACCGTACGCAAGATCGCGGATCATGCCGGGATGCTCGCGGGGAGCCTCTACTACCACTTCGACTCCAAGGAGTCGATGCTGGAGGAGATCCTGCGCACGTTCCTCGACGAGCTCTGGGACGGCTACGACACCGTCCTCGCGGCCGAACTCGGCCCGCGCGAAACCCTCGCGGCGCTGGTGACCGAGTCCTTCCGGGAGATCGACCGGCACCGCGCGGCCGTCGCGATCTACCAGAAGGAGTCCCGGCAACTCGTGGCACAGGAACGGTTCACGTTCCTCGCCGAGTCGCAGCGTAAGTTCGAGAAGGCGTGGCTGTCCACGCTGGAGCGGGGGGTCGCCGCCCGGGTCTTCCGGAGCGACCTCGACGTCCGGCTGACCTACCGGTTCGTGCGCGACACGGTGTGGGTCGCCGCTTCCTGGTACCGGCCGGGTGGACACCACAGCCCTGAGGAGATCGCCCGCCAGTACCTGTCGATGGTGCTCGACGGGATCGCCGTTCGCGAGTAGCGGTATGTGAACCATCGTCCGTCCCGAGGGAGTTGACATGGCCGAGGCCTATATCGTCGAAGCGGTCCGCACGCCCGTCGGGCGGCGCCGGGGCGGGCTGAGCGGGGTCCATCCGGCCGACCTGGGCGCCCATGTGCTGAAGGCGCTGGTGGTGCGCTCCGGGGTGGACCCGGCCGCCGTGGAGGACGTCGTCTTCGGCTGTCTGGACACGATCGGTCCGCAGGCCGGGGACATCGCCCGCACCAGCTGGCTGGCGGCGGGGCTGCCGGAGGAGGTGCCGGGCGCGACGGTCGACCGGCAGTGCGGCTCCTCGCAGCAGGCCGTGCACTTCGCGGCCCAGGCCGTGTTGTCCGGCACGCAGGACCTGGTCGTCGCGGGCGGCGTCCAGAACATGTCACAGATCCCGATCGCCTTCGCCTCCCGCCAGGCCGCGGAGCCGCTCGGACTGACCCAGGGCCCGTTCGCGGGCAGCGAGGGATGGCGGGCCCGCTACGGCGACCTGCCCGTCAACCAGTTCCACGGCGCCGAAATGATCGCCGCGCAGTGGGCCATCACCCGCCGCGACCAAGAGGAGTTCGCCCTGAGCTCGCACCAGCGGGCACTGCGCGCGATCGACCAGGGCCGTTTCGACCGCGAGATCGTGGCCTTCGGGCATCTCGCCGTCGACGAGGGGCCGCGCCGGGACACCTCGCAGGCGAAGATGGCCCAACTGAAGCCGGTCGTCGAGGGCGGCACCGTCACCGCCGCCTGCTCCTCCCAGGTGTCCGACGGCGCCGCGGCCCTGCTGCTGGCCTCGGAGCGTGCGGTACGCCGGCACGGGCTGACCCCGCGCGCCCGGATCCACCACCTCTCGGTACGCGGCGAGGACCCGATCCGCATGCTGTCGGCCCCGATCCCGGCGACGGCGCACGCCCTGAAGAAGACCGGGCTCACGATCGACGACATCGACCTGGTGGAGATCAACGAGGCCTTCGCCCCGGTGGTCCTCGCCTGGATCGAGGAGACCGGCGCCGACCCGGCGCGGGTCAACGTCAACGGCGGCGCCATCGCCCTCGGCCATCCGCTGGGCGCGACGGGAGCCAAGCTGATGACGACCCTGCTGCACGAACTGGAGCGCTCCGGCGGCAGGCTCGGCCTGCAGACCATGTGCGAGGGCGGCGGGCAGGCGAACGTGACGATCATCGAGCGGCTCTGAGCGGCTGCAGGGACGCCAGCACCTCCTCCGCCTCTGTCATGATCCGGTCCACCAGCTGAGCGCACGACGGCAGGTCGTCGATCACCCCGGCGACCTGCCCCGCGGCCATCACCCCGAGGTCCGTACGGCCGTCCACCATCGCGGCCTTGAGCAGCATCGGGGTGTTGGCGGCGAGCAGCACCTGGCCCCACGACAGATCCCTGCCGTGCTTCAGGGCAAGGCCGTCCCGCACCATCTGGCGCCGGCCGAGGCCGGACAGCCGCCGGAACGCCGCCGCTCGCCGGACCGCCCGCAGCAGCGCCATGGCCCGTCCGGCGTGTTCCAGGCTGTCGACCAGTTCCGTCCGCAGCATGCGGTGCGGCAGGCCGTCCAGCGCCGTTGTGACGGTGACGTCCTTCACGGTCGCCGCCAGGTACCGCCTCTTCACGGCGTCCGGCACCGTCGAGTCCGAGGTCAGCAGGAACCGCGTGCCCATCGCAATGCCCGCCGCCCCGTACGCCAGCGCCGCGACCAGGCCCCTCCCGTCGTGGAAGCCGCCCGCCGCCACTACCGGGATGTCCACCGCGTCCACCACCTGCGGCAGCAGCACGCTCGTCGCGACCTCGCCCGTGTGACCGCCGCCCTCGCCGCCCTGCACGATGACGGCGTCGGCACCCCAGGCGGCCACCTTCTCGGCGTGCCGCCGGGCGCCCACGGACGGGACCACCACCACGCCGGCCGCCTTCAGCTCGGCTATCAGCCCGGGCGAGGGCGCCAGGGCGAAGGAGGCGACGCGCACTCCCTCATCGACGATCATCCGCACCCGTTCGCCCGCGTCCACGGCGTCCGCGCGCAGATTCACCCCGAACGGCGCGTCCGTGCGTGACGCGACCTCCCTTATGGCCTCCCGCAACTGATCGAGCGTCATCGTCGCGGACGCCAGGACGCCCAGCGCACCGGCGTTCGCCGCGGCGGAGACCAGACGCGGGCCGGCCACCCAGCCCATGCCGGTCTGGACGACGGGGTGCCGGATGCCGACGAGCCGGGTGAGCGCCGTGTCCATCAACGGTCTCCGTCCCCGCCGGTCCGACCGGAAACCTCGCCGGCCCGAGCCCGAACGTCACGCTCCCGCACCGCCCGCGGGTCGATCACCTCACGGATCAACCACAGCTCCTCGGAGGTCGGTTCGCGGGTCGGCGGCACCTCGTCCGGGACCGTCAGCTCGAACCCCGTCGCCTCCCGCACCTCCGCGACCGTCACGCCCGGGTGCAGCGAGGCCAGTCGCATCGAGTGGTCCGGGGTGGCGAAGTCGAAGACGCCGAGGTCGGTCACCACACGCGGGATGAGATGGAAGCGGGCAGTGGCCGCGTGCCGGGCCGCGCGGTCGTACCCGATGCCGCACACCATGTCGACCCGCTCGACGAACACCCGCCGCGAGTGACGCGGTATCCAGTAACTGGTCGGGTGGTTGAGCGTGTTGACCGGCGCTCCGCGCACTCCCAGCAACTGCCGGCGCGGCCTCGCCCAGTCGCCGATGCAGGAGATGTTCTGGTTTCCGAAGCGGTCGATCTGGCTCGCGCCCATCATCACGTGCCGCCGGCCGCCGGTGACGAGTGCGAGATGGTGCCGGTAGGGCAGCCAGCCCTCCACCGTTCCGTCGACGCCCACGATCAGCGCCTCACCGTCCGTGAGCATCAGGTCCGGGGCGAACGTGCGCTTGGCGAGTCGTGCCCCTAAGGACGGGATCGTACCCATCGGGCTCGCGAGGATCTCCCCCGCGTCGCGCCAGGCCTCGGCGCACGCGACAACGCAGTACTCGGCACGCGTCGGTGCGCTCATGACCGCTCCCTGTGCCAGGCCCGGACGGACGACTGATATGCGTGCTCGTCACCGGAGAGGAAGCGTTCGGCGAAGAGGGGCCATGCCGTGGTCGCGTAGTGTCTCTGGAGGGCCTCGTCCCGGTCGTGGTCGGGCGCGCAGGAGGTGAAGTGCGCGCCGCTGGGCGCCTCCACCACACCGGTGACGGTGTGACGCTTGATCAACAGGGTCTGTGGCGCGGACTCCTTGGTCAGGTCCGCGGTGTCGACGATCCGCTCGCACGAGACGTACGCGGTGTCGGCCGCCTCGCAGAAGAGGTCGTCGAAGTACGGGTCCGGGCCCAGATACTGGCCGTTGCCCAGCCGGTCCGCGCGGTTGACATGGACCAGGGCGGCGTCCATCCGCAGCGCGGGCATGGCGACGAACTCCTCGCGCGCACCGGGGACGGCACCCGCTTCCCGCCCGGTGAACGGCCACCCGTCCTCGTACGGCGAGGTGACCGTCCGCAACCGCGGGGCGACCCGCATCACATCCGAACCGATGCCCGCTCGCACCGGCACGAACGGCAGCCTGTTCGCCGCAGCGTGCAGGCCCCACATGAACATCGCCTCGTCGACCTCCAGCAGCTCGAACGCGCCGCTCTCCCGGGCCGCGCGGTAGTGCGGTTCCAGCGGGATCGTGTCGAGGGTGACGAACGCCGCGACCAGTCTGCGGATCCGACCCGCGGCCGCGAGCATGCCCACGTCCGGGCCCCCGTACGAGAGGACCGTGAGGTCGGTGACGCGGGAGCGCAGCAGCGCCCGCACAAGGGCCATCGGTTTGCGGCGCGAGCCCCAGCCGCCGATGCCGAGGGTCATCCCGCTCTCCAGCCGGGAGACCACCTCGTCGGCGGTCATCGTCTTGTCCCTCACGTGCCCTCCTTCCCGAAGGTGTCCCGGACGCGGCCGGCCGTGCCGCCGAGCTGCGCCTCGAAGGTGAAGCCCTGCTCGAAGCGGTAGCTGCGGCGCACGTCGACCGGGTCGATGCCGTTGATGGCGGCTTTGGCGAGGCGGAGCAGCTCGCCGTCCTTGGCGGCGATCTCCCGGGCCAGCTCCAGGGCGGCCGCCCGCAGCCCGTCCCTGGGCACGACCCGCCACACGGAGCCGTGCGCATGCAGTTCGGCCGCCGTCGCCGTGCGCGAGGTGTAGTACAGGGCACGCATCAGATGCGGGGGCACCAGCCGCGCCAGATGCGTGGCCGCGCCCAGCGCGCCGCGGTCCAGTTCGGGGAGCCCGAAGACGGCGTCCTCGCTCGCCACAATCGTGTCCGCATTGCCCACGAGCCCTATCCCGCCGCCCAGGCAGAAGCCCTGCACCGCCGCCACGACCGGGACCTCGCACTCGTAGACCGCAGCGAACGCCTCGAAGCAGCCGCGGTTGGCCCCGATCAGCGCATTGCCGCCCTCGGCCCGTATCTCCTTGATGTCCACACCCGCGTTGAACCCGCGACCCTCGGCGGCCAGCACGACACAGCGGATCCCCGCGTCGTGGCCCGCCGACCGCACGGCGTCGGCCAGGTCGAACCAGCCGGTCACCGGCAGCGCGTTCACCGGCGGGAAGTCGGCCGTGACGACCGCTACCCCATTTTCCGGGCGCGAGGTGGAGACACCCATGGGCGCATCAGCTACCTTTCCACCAAACGTTTGTTAGGTATTCTTCGAAGCTAGCAGTCCGCGCAATCCGACGGGAGGCCCTGTGGACAACTCGTACGAGGGGACCGCCGGAAGCCTGCACGGCAGGACCGCCGTCGTCACCGGCGGCACCCGTGGCATCGGGGCCGGCATCGCCCGAGCGTTCCTCGACGCCGGTGCCGACGTCGTGGTGTGCGCCCGCAGGCCGCCCGAAGTCCCGCTCAAAGGAGCCGAGTTCGCTCCGCTCGACGTGTGCGACCCGACGGCCGTCCGGGGCTTCTTCGAGGCGCTGCCCCGCGTCGACGTCCTGGTCAACAACGCGGGCGGCGCTCCGTACCGGCCTCTCGCCGACGCCGGGCCCGAGCGGCACGCCCGAGTCGTCGAGCTCAATCTCGTCGCCCCGTTGACCGTCTCGCTCGCCGCGTACGAGCACCTCAGACGTGCCCGGGGGACGGTCGTGATGATCGGCAGCGTCAGCGGCGGCCGTCCCTCGCCGGGCACCGCGGCCTATGGGGCCGCCAAAGCGGGGCTGGAGAGCCTCGCCCGCTCCATGGCGGTGGAGTGGGCGCCGGAGGTCCGTGTCAACACGCTCGTCGTCGGGATGGTCCGCACCGGGTCGTCCGCTGTGCACTACGGCGGCGAGGACGGCGTCGCGGCCGTCTCGCGCACCGTTCCGCTCGGACGGCTCGCCGAGCCGTCCGACGTCGGAGGGGCCGCCGTCTTTCTCGCCTCGGACGCCGCCGCGTACATCACCGGCGCGAGCCTCCTCGTCCACGGAGGAGGGGAGCGGCCGGCCTTCCTGGACGCGGCGACGGTGAACAGGCACGGCCGATGACGGACATCGACATATGGACATCCGCCGAGCGCCCGCCGGGGAGCGACGATTCATGGACAAGTCGATCCAGCGACATGAACGGCATGAATGGGCGCACGGACGAGGGGACATGACGTGACGGGTATCGCCGATGGCCGGGCAGTGATCGTCACCGGTGCGGGCCGCGGGCTCGGCCGCGCCCACGCCCTCGCGTTCGCCGCGGAGGGCGCGAAGGTCGTCGTCAACGACTTGGGGGTCGGCCTCGACGGCGCTCCCGGTGCCGGCAGCCCGGCCCGGCGGGTGGTCGAGGAGATCCGCGCGGCGGGCGGCGATGCGGTCGCACACCACGGCGACGTCGCGACGAGTGAGGGTGCCGCGTCGCTGGTGGAGACCGCCCTGGAGGCATACGGGCGGTTGGACGCCCTGGTCAACAACGCCGGGTTCCTGCGCGACCGGATGCTGGTCAACCTCGGCGAGGACGACTGGGACGCGGTCGTGCGCGTCCATCTCAACGGGCACTTCCTGCCGTTGAGGACCGCGGCGGCGTACTGGCGGGCCGAGGCGAAGGCCGGGCGCACCCCGTGCGCCCGCGTCGTCAACACCAGCAGCGGTGCCGGTCTGCTCGGCGCGGTGGGGCAGGGGAACTACAGTGCGGCCAAGGCGGGGATCGTCGCTCTGACGTTGGTCGCAGCAGAGGAACTCGGGCGGTACGGCGTGCAGGTCAACGCGGTCGCGCCCGCCGCGCGCACCCGGATGACCGAGCGCACGTTCGCCGAGACGATGGCCGCGCCACGCACCGGCTTCGACGCCATGGCTCCCGGCAACGTCTCACCCCTGGTCGTCTGGCTGGGATCCGCCGCCAGTGCCGGGGTCACCGGTCGTGTGTTCGAGGCCGAGGGCGGACGGATCACCGTCATGGAGGGATGGCGGCGGGGGCCGAGCGCCGACAGGGGAGCGCGCCGGACTCCGGCCGAGGCGGGGGAGACGGCGCTGGAACTGCTGGCGGGCGCGGAGGCGCCGGGGGCCGTGTACGGGGCGGGGCAGCGCTCTGGGGCACCGGACGTCTGACGGCACCTGCGGCGGACGGACGCGGTGCGCAGTGGCAGGGCCGGACTTCCTGTTCGGTCGCGCCGGGAGGGTCTCCGCGTCACTCCGTGGGCGTGCCGGGTCCGGCCGCCAAGAGCCCCGCTATGACGGCGTGTCCGGTCTGCTGGTCGTTCCCCGCCGCCGGCCGGCCCTCGCGCAGGAGCGTGACCTCGACGGTCACGGCGCCGGGCTCCTGTTCGAAGCGGCGCGTGACGTATGCGTGGCCCGGCCCGTACGTGGCCTCGAGGCCCGCGCGGAGCTCCGCCGCCACGTCCAGCCGCATCCAGCGCCGGGCCTCGGCGAGTGCCTCCCGCCGGGCCCGCGCCCCGTGGGCCAGCAGCGCCCGCACACAGCCGGGGGAGCCGCGGCGGGCGGCCGCCACCAGCGGGGGCTCGCCCCCGGGGCCGGGCAGGTCGGGGTCCGCGCCCGCGCCCAGCAGTACGTGGACGACCTCGGCATGCCCCAGTTGCACCGCCCATGTCAGCGCGCGGAACCCGTACTCCTCCTCCAGATCAGGTGTCGCGCCGGCCGCCAGCAGTGCCCGTACGACCTCGGTGTGGCCTCCGCAGGCTGCGCCGCACAGCGGTGCGTCGGCGTCCGAGCTGAGGCGGTCGGGGTCGGCACCGGCGGCCAGCAGCAGCCGCACGACGCCCGGTGCGTCGCTCACCGCCGCCAGGTACAGCGCCGTCTGGCCCTCCGCGTCGGCCGAATCCGGGCTCACGCCCGTGCGCAGCAGCCGTACGACCGCGTCCTGGTCCCCTTCGTACACCGCCGGGAACAGCCCCGGTGGCTCGTGCGTGTCCATGTGTCGACCCTCGCCTGTCGAAGGCTTCTCGGGCAAAGACATATGAGGTGTTCTGTGCCACCTCGCAGCCGCCCTCCGGGTGGCATCGGGCGGTCGCCGTGTCTCAGGTGTCGCACTCCAGCACCGTCCGGCACAGCCCGCAGCGCGCCCGCACCCGCCCCCGCACGGGCACTCTGATCCGCTGGTGGCAGGTCGGGCAGGGGAAGGAGACGCGCAGTGAGTCGCGTCCGGCCGGGGTGAAGGAGTAGGACGCGCCCGGATACGCGCCGGGGACGGAGTGGTCCTGTGCGTAGCGGCGGTCCTTGGCGTAGCGGCGGCGACCCGCCCAGCCGGCCGCCGTGAGCGGCGGCTGCTGCTCGTCGCGGCGGGCCTGCGCCAGGCCCTTCGTGTACGCCGCGTAGGCCTGCGGGCTGGTGAACCAGACCGCCGGGTCCTCCGCGAACAGCAGCGCCCGCTTGGCCAGGACGTAGCCGAACTCCTCCGGGGTCAGATAGCCGAGCTTCTGCGACGAGGCCCCGTCCTCGCGGTAGGCGTCGAGGAGCAGCCAGCCCGCGCCCAGGTAGGTCGCCGCGGTGTCGGTGAGGATCTCGTTGTCGCGCGTGCCGCGGAACGCCAGGTCGAGGCGGTGCAGAAAGACGTGCATCACCTCGTGCGCGAGGGCCGCGCCGATGTCCCGGCGGTGGGTGCGGAACCGGTCGTTCAGTTCGATGAAGTACTCGGGGCCCGCCGCGAGTTCCACGTTCGCGGCATGGGCCATCTCACGGAAGCTGATGATCATACGGGCGTCCGGCAGTCCGTAGTGCCGCACCAGTTCGCGCGCCACGCGCTGGGCGCCCAGATGCAGGTCGTCCTGGTCGGAGAACGCCACGTCGGCGGGGGGCACGCTGGTCGCGAAGGTGCGGACGGTGTCGTACGAGAGCCGCTTGTACAGCGCGGTGATCGCCGCCCGCACCGTGTCCAGATGTGGATAGCCGTGCTCGACCGGGCCGCCGTTCGCCACGTCCGTACCCCCTGAAGGCGCCAGCACTGCCTCCACTGTATGCGTGCTTCCTCCCGGCGGTGGGTGCGTGCGCGCTCCAGGATGTCGCGCCGCGCCGCGCACCGGCCGGAAACCGGCTCTTGCCCTGGAGGCCGGGCTCTCCGACCATGGCCTCAGCCTCGGCGGCTGCAACGGCAAGGGCAGGGACTGGGCGCTGATCAAGCTCGCCCAGCCCGTCGACCTGCCCACCCTCCCGATCGCCACGACCACCGCATACAGCAACGGGGACTTCACCGTCGCAGGCTGGGGTGCGGCCCGGGAGGGTGGCGGTCAGCAGCGCTATCTGCTCAGGGCCACGGTCCCCTTGGTCGACGACGCCACCTGCCGGCGTGCGTACGGCAGCGATCTCGTGCCCGGGGAGGAGATCGGCGCCGGATTCCCCCAGGGCGGCGTCGACACCTGTCAGGGCGACTCCGGCGGACCCATGTTCCGCAAGGACGACACCGGCGCATACATCCAGGCCGGGGTCGTCAGCTGGGGCGAAGGCTGCGCACGGGCCGGCTACCCCGGCGTCCACACAGAGGTCTCGACGTTCGCGGCGGACACAGCCCGGGCCGCGTCCGGCCTCTGATCCGGTCCCTACGGCTGCGCCCCCTGGCGGGTACGAGGGCGCCCGCGGTCCGCACCGGCCGTGGGCGCCCTCCTGCGCGCCCGTGCGGACACGGGCCCCGTACCACCGGAACGATCCGCACTCCGGACGGGAACGATCGGGCAGGTGCGTGCGCCGTAGTGTGGTCGGCCATGAACACCCGTCACACCGCCGCCGACGTCGCCCCGGCCGTCCGTGCCGAACTCGTCCGGCTGCGCGACAGCATCGACAACATCGACGCCGCCGTCGTGTACATGCTCGCCGAGCGCTTCAAATGCACGCAGCAGGTCGGCCATCTCAAGGCCGCCCACCAGTTGCCACCCGCCGACCCGGCCCGCGAGGCCGCCCAGATCGCCCGGCTGCGCCGCCTCGCGGAGGACGCCAAGCTCGACCCCTCGTTCGCGGAGAAGCTGCTCAACTTCATCATCGCCGAGGTCATCCGCCACCACGAGCGCATCGCCGAGGACGCCACCGTCACCACCGACGCCCCGGGCGAGTGACCTCCGGCGGCCACCGGGCACTCCGTGCCGAATGCCATCCTTGTGGGCCGACCGAGCGTATCGTGACCGGTCGGTCGGGTGACTCTTTGTCAGGTCAAAGGTACGCGGGGTAAGACGGTTCGGGCATATGCTTGTTGTCCAAGCGAGGGGACGTCGGGCCATGCCGTCTGATGCCAGAATTCTCATCGTCGACGACCATGAGGACACGCTCTACGCGCTGGAGAGCGCCCTTGCTCCGCTGGGCTACCGGCTCGCCTGCGCCACCAGCGGCGACGAGGCCCTCAAGGAGGTCCTGCGCGGCAGGGTCGGACTTCTCCTGCTCGACGTGCGCATGCCCAAGGTCAGCGGCCTCGACGTCGTGCGCTACATGCGCCGCGTGGGCCAGACCCAGCACATCCCGGTCATCCTCCTCACAGGTTTCGGCCCCGACGCCGAACTCGCCTCCGCCGCCTTCGGACTCGGCGTCGCCGACCTCATGATGAAACCCGTCGACCCCTGGGCCCTGCGGACCAAGGTCCGCTACCTCTACGACGCCCACCAGCGCTTCCAGGCGCTGGAACAGGAAGTGCGCGTTCTGCGTGCCCGGCTCGGGGAGCGTGTCCCACCCCAGGCGACCGCCCATTCCCACCCGGGCACACGCCTGCCGGGCCAGCGTGAGGACTGCGCGGACGGACCGGACTTCGGCAGCACCGAGGGGCGGTACGAGAGACGGACATAACGGGTGTACGGGACCGCCCCTGTGCCCTGTCGGCGACATCAGGCAGCATGTCCCCCATGTCCGTACTGACGCGCGACGAAGCGCAGACCCGTGCCCGGCTCCTCGACGTCCACCGCTACGAGATCGCCCTCGACCTGACCCGCGGCGACGAGGCCTTCGACTCCCGTACCGTCATCCGCTTCACGGTGCGCGGGGACCACGAGGCCGCGGACACCTTCGTCGAGCTCAAGCCGGCCCAACTGCGCTCCGCCACGCTGGACGGACACCCCCTCGACCCCGGGACGCTCGCCGAGAACCGGCTGCCCCTCAGGGGCCTCACCGCCGGAGAGCACGAACTGCGCATCGACGCCTCCATGCGCTACTCGCGCACCGGCGAGGGCATGCACCGCTTCACCGACCCCACCGACGGCGAGACCTACGTCTACACCCAGCTGTTCCTGGACGACGTCCAGCGCGTGTTCGCCGCCTTCGACCAACCCGACCTCAAGGCCGTCTTCGACCTCACCGTCACGGCGCCCGAGAACTGGAGCGTCCTCGCCAACGGCGTCACCACCCGGCTGGACGACGGCACCTGGCGCGCCGCCGAAACCCCCCTGATCTCCACCTACCTGGTCGCCGTCGCCGCCGGACCCTGGCACTCCGTGCGCACCGAGCACCGCGGCCTGCCCTTCGGCATCCACTGCCGCCGCTCCCTCGCCCCCTGTCTCGACACCGACGCGGACGAACTCTTCGAGATCACCCGCCAGTGCTTCGACCGCTACCACGAGAAGTTCGACGAGCCCTACCCCTTCGACTCCTACGACCAGGCATTCGTCCCCGAGTTCAACGCCGGAGCCATGGAGAACCCCGGACTCGTCACCTTCCGTGACGAGTTCGTCTACCGCTCCGCCGTCACCGACACCCAGCGGCAGACCCGCGCCGTGGTCATCGCCCACGAGATGGCCCACATGTGGTTCGGCGACCTCGTCACCCTGCGCTGGTGGGACGACATCTGGCTGAACGAGTCCTTCGCCGAGTACATGGGCTACCAGACCCTGACCGAAGCCACCCGCTTCAGCGACACCTGGACCGACTTCGGCGTCGCCCGCAAGGCCTGGGGCTACGACGCCGACCAGCGGCCCTCCACCCACCCGGTGGCCCCCGAAGCGGTCGACGACACCGCCTCCGCGCTCCTCAATTTCGACGGCATCTCCTACGCCAAGGGCGCCTCCGCACTGCGGCAGCTGGTGGCCTGGCTCGGCGAGAAGGACTTCCTCGCCGGCATCAACAACCACTTCGCCCGCCACCGCTTCGGCAACGCCACCCTCGCCGACTTCATCGACTCCCTCGCCGACGCCACCGACCGCGACGTGCACGCCTGGGCCGACGCCTGGCTGCGCACCACCGGCGTCGACACCCTCACCCCGAGCCTCGCCCAGACCGACGACGGCAGCTACTCCCTCACCGTCGACCACGACGGCAGCCGCCCGCACCGCATCGGCGTCGGCCTGTACGACCGGACCGCCGACCACGGCGACGGCCTCACCCTGCGCGAGCGCCTCGCCCTGGACATCCCGCGGACGGCGCCGCAGCCCCTCGGCGAGCGGCCCGCCCTGCTCCTGCTCAACGACGGTGACCTCACCTACGCCAAGGTCCGCTTCGACCCCGAGTCCTTCCAGACCGTTCGGGGCGCCCTGTCCCGCCTGCCCGAACCGCTCACCCGCGCGGTCGTGTGGAACGCCCTGCGCGACGCCGTGCGTGACGGACACCTGCCCGCCGGCGCCTACCTGGAGACCGCCCGCGCCCACCTGCCCCACGAGAGCGACCTGGCGCTCGTCGAAGGCGTCCTCGCCTTCGCCTCCGCCCATGTCGCCGACCGCTACCTGCCCTCCTCCATGCACTCGACTCCTCCCCCACCCTCGGCTTCGCTCGAGCGGAGGGACCCCCATGAGCAGGCAGGCACCGCCGTGGACCGGCCCGCCGCGCTCAGCACCCTCAGCGCGCTGTGCCGCGACCTCATCCGCCGCACCGAGGACGGCTCCCACACCGGGCTGCGCCTGATCGCCGTACGTCACTTCATCGACGCCGCCGCCCACCCCGAGACGATCGCTGCCTGGCTCGCGGAGGGCACCGTGCCCGGCGGACCCGAACTCGACCCCGAACTGCGCTGGCGCATCCTCGGCCGCCTCGCCGTCCTCGGCGCCGTCGACGAGGCGGCGATCGCCGAGGAACTCGACCACGACCCCAGCGCCACCGGCCGGGAGGGCGCCGCCCGCTGCCGCGCCGCGCTGCCCGACGCCGACGCCAAGCGGCGGGCCTGGGAAGCGATGTTCGCCACCGACGAGCTGTCCAACTACCTGTTCACCGCGACGGCACAGGGCTTCTGGCAGCCCGAACAGACCGGCCTCGTCGCGGAGTACGTCGACCGCTACTGGACCGACGCACCCGCCGTCGCCGCCCGCCGCGGCCCGGCCATCGCCACCGCCGCGGGCCGCTGGGCCTTCCCCCGCTACGCCGTGAGCGCGGACACCCTCCGCCGGGGAGAGCAGTGCCTGCACGAGGCGGACCTCGTCCCGGCCCTGCGCCGCAGGCTCGTCGACGAACTGGACGACCTGGCCCGGGCGTTGCACATCCGCGTGGCGTAGCCGGTCCGTGCCGCGGGCCGGCGTCCGTCCCACCGGGGGACGCCGGCCCGCGGCGCATATGCCATCCCCGGCCGCTTCCCGCCCACGGCAATACCCCCTTTCGGGTCGGATCGTTGTGCTCTTCGGACCGGACCAACCTCCGCGCGTGCAGGCTTGGTTACCCCCGCGCCTGGAGGACGTCCCATGAGCCTGCCGCCCCTCGCCTCAGGACCGGATGGCCCACGTGCCCTGCGGCCACTGCTCGAAACCGTTCTCGACGCCCTCGAGAACGGCGCACGGGCCCGCGGCGGCCCCCTGCCCGCGGGCGGGCCCGAAGCGGTCGCCGCGCGGGTGCGCGATGCCGTCGGCGACGTGCTGCCGCCCAAGGGCGACCCGGACGCCGTCCGGGCCCTCGTGCACGCCCTCGCCGAAGGCGCCGCCGACCCCGCCGACCCCCTGTGCGCCGCACACCTGCACTGCCCGCCCCTCGCGGTCGCCACCGCCGCCGATCTGGCCGCCTGCGCGCTCAACCCCTCGCTCGACTCCTGGGATCAGGCACCGGCCGCCTCCGCGCTGGAAGCACTGGTGACGCGGGCCCTCGCCCAGGAGGCGGGCGCGGCCGACTCCCTGGTCACCACCGGCGGTACCGAGTCCAACCAACTGGCCCTCCTCCTCGCCCGGGAGATCCACGGCAGCGTCCGGCTCGTCTGCGGCGCGGGCGCCCACCACTCCCTGACGCGCGCCACCTGGCTGCTCGGCCTGCCCGAACCCGTCGTCGTACCCGCCCCGGACGGCACCCTGCACCCCGCGGCCCTCGACGCCGTCCTCACCGGCCTGTCCGGACCCCTGCTCGTGGCCGCCACCGCCGGCACCACCGACGCCGGGCTCATCGACCCCCTGCCGGAGATCGCCGACGTCTGCGCCGCGCACGGCGCCCGCCTCCACATCGACGCCGCCTACGGAGGCGCACTGCTGTTCAGCGACCGCCACCGCGCCCGGCTCGCCGGCCTCGAGCGGGCCCACACCGTCACCCTCGACCTTCACAAACTCGGCTGGCAGCCCGTCGCCGCCGGCCTGCTCGCCGTCCGCGACCCCCACGACCTGCACACCCTTCGGCACTGCGCCGACTACCTCAACGCCGACGACGACACCGAAGCCGGACTGCCCGATCTGCTCGGACGCTCCCTGCGCACCACCCGGCGCCCGGACATCCTCAAGATCGCCGTCACCCTCAAGACCCTGGGCCGTACCGGACTGGGCACCCTCGTCGAGCACGTCTGCGCCCACGCACAGGAGTTCGCCGACCTCGTCCGGGCACACCCCGGCTTCGAGCTCCACGCCCCGCCCACCATCAGCACCGTCCTGTTCCGGCCCGTGGCGGCCTCCGACGACACCGTCGCCGCCGTCCGCCGCGCCCTCCTCCACGACGGCCGCGCCGTCCTCGGCCGCGCCCGGCTGGGCGGCCGGCTCTGGCTCAAGGCCACTCTCCTCAACCCCCACACCCGGCCCGGCGACCTCGCCGCACTCCTGAACCTGGTGGAAGGAAGCACGCCCCGATGACCACCTCTCCACACCACGAGCCCGCAGCGCCCCGCGACCTGGTCGGCATCGGCATCGGCCCGTTCAACCTCTCCCTCGCCGCCCTCGCACACCCCCTCGCGGAACTCGACACCGCCTTCTACGAGCAGCGCCCCGGCTTCGACTGGCACCCCGGCCTCCTCATCGACGGCGCCACCCTCCAAGTCCCCTTCCTCGCCGACCTGGTGACCCTCGCCGACCCCGCCAGCCGCTGGTCCTTCCTCAACTACCTCAAGACCTGCGACCGGCTCTTCCCCTTCTACTTCGCCGAACGCTTCCACATCCAGCGCGCCGAGTACGACGCCTACTGCCGCTGGGTCTCAGGCAACCTTCCCGGGCTGCACTTCGGCCACCAGGTCGACGCCGTCCGCTGGAACGCCGCCGACGAGGTCTTCGAGGTCGATTACACCCGGCTCGGCCCGGACGGCGGAGCCGAAGCCCTCGGCCGCACCCATGCGCGCAACATCGTCCTCGGTGTCGGCACCGAGCCGTACGTGCCCGATCCCCTGCTGCCCCTCGTCGAAGCCCCCGGCGCCCCCGTCATCCACGCCGCGGACTACCTACGGCACCGCGCGGCCTTCCTCGCCGCCGACCACATCACCGTCGTCGGCGCGGGTCAGTCCGGCGCCGAGGTCTTTCTCGACCTTCTGCGCCACCGCCCCCTCGGCCGGGAGCGGATCCACTGGCTCGCCCGGACCGAGGCCTTCGCCCCCATGGAGTACTCCAAGCTCGGCCTGGAGCACTTCACCCCCGACTACACGCGTTACTTCCACGCGCTCGCCGAACCCGTGCGCGACCGCCTGGTCTCCGCCCAGTGGCAACTCCACAAGGGCATCGACGCCGACACCATCGCCGCCATCCACGACGAGCTCTACCGCCGCACCCTCCAGGGCGGCTGGCCCGACGCCGTCCTCACCCCCGGCGTCCGTGTCCGCACCGCCGGACGCATCGCCACCACCCGGATCGAACTCCATCTCGAGCACGTCCAGCAGAACACCCGCTCCCGGCTCACCACCGATGCCGTGGTCCTCGCCACCGGCTACCGCGAACGGCCCCTCGGCCGCCTCCTCGCCGGACTCGACCACTGTCTCAGCCGCGACGGCAGTGGACGCCCCCGCATCGACGACCAGTTCCGCCTGATCCTCGATCCCGCCGTCACCGGCTCCGTGTACGTCCAGAACGCCGAACTCCACACTCATGGAGTCGGTACCCCCGACCTCGGCCTCGCCGCGTGGCGCAGCGCCACCATCCTCAACTCCCTGACCGGCAAGGAGCCCTACCCCCTGCCCCGGCGCACCGCCTTCACCACCTTCGGACTCCAGCAGCCGGGCAGGATTCCGCCCACCCGACGGCCCATGGACCTCACCCCACTCACCGACGGACGGTGACGGGACGCGGGAGGCCGAGTCCGACCGGCCGGATCAGCCCGGCCGGCGGCGAGGGCCCGCTCACCGACGGCGCCGGGGCGGGGACCGCCACCGACGCCGTCGCCACATCACCGGCGAAGCGTCAGAAGACCGGCGTGCCGTCGCGCGTGAGCCGCCAGTCCACAGAGGCGAAATCCTTCGGATCCAGGAGCCCCTTCGCGGTCACCCACTCCGCGATCCGGGTCCGGATCTCCGTCGACTCCGACCAAAGCTCCTTGGCCGAGGCCACGTGCGGGAAGGCGCCGCCGCCGTTGGCGCGGTAGTTGTTCACCGCGAGCACGAACTGCTGTGCGTCGTCCAGGGCGGCACCGTCGTACGTCAGGTTCTTGATGCGCGAACCCACGGCCTGGGCGATGTCGATCTCGTACCCCAGCCCCGACACATAGTCGTAGTTGTAGTCCGGGCGGCCGTTCGCGTTGGTCAGCTTCTCCACGTCCACCGGCGCGCCGGCGGCCGTCTGCACGAAGTACTCCGCCGAGTACTCCAGGTACGCCCGGATCTGCGCACCCGTCATCAACTTGGCGACCAGCGTGTTGTCGTAGACGTACAGACTCGACAGGTCCCGGATCGTCACATTGCCGGCCGAGATCTCCGAAGTGCGCGAGAACGGCGACGCCTGCGCGATCACCGGCAAGGCGGCGTACTCGGTGCCCGCCACCGCAGCCTTGACCACGTCCTCCTGCACCTTGGTGATCAGGTCGATGATCGGGGCGTCCTTGTAACGGGCCTCCACCGTCGTCAGCGTCTCGGCCGCCTTGCCCACGACCTGGTTGACGTACTCGACGACCTTCGCGTGCTCCTGTGCGAGCAGCTTGGTGATCTCAGGGTCGTCGGCGACCGTGTTGGAGTTCCGCAGCGACGCGGAGACCGACTCGACCTCCCACTTCCCCTCCTCGAATGCCAGTGCGATGTCGAAGAGCGTCAGCCGTTCGGCGAAGCACAGCGGCTCGGACAGCACGACCGTCTTCCCCGTCCGCTCGTTGGTGACCTTCAGCTCCGGGATCTCCTGGTGCGCGTGCCCCACGAGGATCGCGTCGATGCCTGGCACCTGCCGGGCCACGTTGGCGGCCGCATCCTCGACGTACGGCAGCTGGTCACCGTACGACGACGTGCCCGAGGTGCCGGAGTGCGCCGACACGACGACCACGTCCGCGCCCATCGACCTCAGCTTCGGCACCCACATCGCCGCCTGCTCCTCCAGGCCCGGGAACGTCAGCTTGCCCTGGACATAGGCCTTGTCCCAGATCGCGATGCCGGGGTTGGTCAGGCCGAGGACCGCGACCTTCACCGGGGGCGCGCCCGGCACATGGAACTTCTTCATGAAGTACGGGGGGAAGGCCGGCGTCAGCGTCCTGGCGTCCAGCGCGTTCGCGCCGAGCAGCGGGAAGCGGCACTGCGACTCGAACTTCCGCAGCGTCTCGATGCCGTAGTTGAACTCGTGGTTCCCGAGCGCCACCGCGTCGTACCCGATCGCGTTCATGGCCTGCGCCATCGGGTGCACCGGGCCGTGCTCGGCGGTGATCGGGTCGACCTTGGCGTAGTAATACGTCAGCGGGGTGCCCTGGATCGTGTCGCCGGCGTCCAGCAGCAGCGTGTTGCAGCGGCCCTTCTCCGCACGGACCTGCTCGACCAGGGTCGAAATCCTGGCCAGGCCCTGCGTGTTGCCCGCCTTGTCGGTGTACTCCGCGTCCTTGAAGTAGTCCCAGTTGAAGACATGGCCGTGCAGATCGGTGGTGCCCATCACGGTCAGGGAGTACCGCCTGGGGCCCTTCGCCGCCGGCGCGGCCTGGGCCGCAGGAGCCGCCGCGGCTCCCGACAGCGTCACCCCCGCCCCGGTCGCAGCAGATCTCATCAGGAAACTCCGGCGGTTCAACGGCATGTCTCGTTACTCCTTCGGAAATGGTCAACGACGCGCGTAGATTCTGACTTGGCCATGACGAACCGCAACAGACCCCGCAGGTTTCGATCTGATGACCGGTGCATGCCTCCACGGGGACCGGGCGGTGACAGAGTGGAACCCATGACCGCCGACCCCCCGCAACTCCAGCCGCCCGCCGTCCCCTACGGCACTCCCGACGCCCCGAGGATCGCCGTCCGCGGAGAGGCCCACATCGAAGCCGACCCGGAGATCGCCCGCATCGGTGTCACCGTCACGGCCCGCGGCGCCGACCGGCGTACCGCCCTCGACGACCTCACCCGCCGCAACACCGCGGCCCTCGACCTCATCAACAGCTACGCAACAGCCGTCGAACGCCTCGAGACCGGGGCCTTCTCCCTCACCCCCGAACTCACCCCGCACGGCCACGGCGAGCGCGTGCGCGCCTACCACGGCCACGTCCACATCAGCGCCGAACTCAACGACTTCACCGCACTCGGCGAACTCGCCACACGACTGGCCGACCTCGAACTCACCAGGGTGGACGGACCGTGGTGGGCGCTGCGCCCCGACTCACCCGCGCACCGAACGGCCCGGCAGCAGGCCGTACGCGAAGCCGTCCAGCGAGCCCGCGAATACGCCGAAGCACTCGGTACCACCCTGACGGCCCTCGTCGAGCTCGCCGACATCGGCGCCGACAACGCCGAGCGGCACAGCTACGCCACCCGGTCCATGAGCCGGGCGGGCCTTGACGGCGCCGAGGGCGTGGGCGGAACGGCCCCCCTCGCACTCGAACCAAAGCGGCAGCACATCCACGCCCAGATCGACGCCCGATTCACGATGGCGCCACCGCGACTGTAGACAATCTTCGTCACTCGTAGTGACGACCATTCAAGGCGTGCCCGAATAGGGCCCCGCAATTCTCTCCGGGATGCTCATCGGAGCGCGGCACCGCACAATTCAACACTTGTCAATATCGCTTCACTTAAAGGTTGTTGAGTAGTCACGCCGGACCAATTCTCTACCGGCCGGTAAGGCCTAGGCTCGAATCATGCGCCGAGCAAAGATCGTCTGTACATTGGGCCCCGCCACCGACTCGTACGACCAGATCAAGGCACTGGTCGACGCCGGAATGGACGTCGCCCGCCTCAACCTCAGCCACGGCAGCTACGCCGATCACGAGGAGCGCTACCAGCGCGTGCGAAAGGCCGCCGACGAGACCGGCCGCAGCGTCGGAATCCTCGCCGACCTTCAGGGCCCGAAGATCAGACTCGGCCGTTTCGCCGAAGGCCCCGTACTCCTTGAACGCGGAGACACCTTCACGATCACCGTCGAGGATGGCGTCGAGGGTGACCGCCAGACCTGCGGAACCACCTACGCCGGACTGGCCGCCGACGTCACCACCGGCGAACGCATCCTCGTCGACGACGGCAAGGTGTGCCTGGAAGTCACATCCGTCGACGGCCCCCGGGTCCACACCGTCGTCGTCGAAGGCGGCATGATCTCCGACCACAAGGGCCTCAACCTCCCCGGCGTCGCCGTCTCCGTCCCCGCACTCTCCAAGAAGGACGAGGACGACCTCCGCTGGGCCCTGCGCACCGGCTGCGACGTCATCGCCCTCTCCTTCGTCCGCAGCGGCAGGGACATCAGGGACGTCTACCGCATCATGGACGAGGAAGGCCGCCGCCTTCCCGTGATCGCCAAGGTCGAAAAGCCGCAGGCCGTCGAGAACATCGACGAGATCGTCGCCGCCTTCGACGGCATCATGGTCGCCCGCGGAGACCTCGGCGTGGAAATGCCCCTCGAGCAGGTCCCGATCGTCCAGAAGCGCGCGATCAAGCTCGCCAAGCGCAACGCCAAGCCGGTCATCGTCGCCACCCAGATGCTCGACTCCATGGTCGAGAACTCCCGCCCCACCAGGGCGGAAGCCTCCGACGTGGCAAACGCCGTGATCGACGGCACCGACGCCGTCATGCTCTCCGGCGAGACCAGCGTCGGCAACTACCCCGTCGAGACGGTCAAGACGATGGCCCGCATCGTCGAAGCCGCCGAGGAGGACATCCTCGCCAAGGGCCTCCCGCCGCTCACCGAAAGCAACAAGCCGCGGACCCAGGGCGGAGCCGTCGCCCGCGCGGCGGCGGAGATCGGCGACTTCCTCGGCGCCAAGTTCCTGGTCGCCTTCACCCAGTCCGGCGACACCGTCCGCCGCCTCTCCCGCTACCGCTCCCCGATCCCGCTGCTCGCCTTCACCCCCGAGCCGGCCACGCGCTCCCAGCTCAACCTGACATGGGGCGTGGAGACCTTCCTGGGGCCGCATGTCGACTCCACCGACGCGATGGTCGACCAGGTCGACGAGCTGCTCCTGAAGTACGGCCGCTGTGAGCGGGGCGACATCGTGGTGATCACGGCGGGTTCCCCGCCCGGGGTGTCGGGCTCGACGAACCTGGTGCGGGTGCACCACATCGGGGAGGACGACAGCCCGAAGTAGGCCGCGCGAACACTGGGGCCCCCTGCTGCGAGGGGCCCTCTTGCACGTCGTCAGTACTTCGGGCCGACGTGCGCCTCGAGGAGGGCGACGGAGGCCTTGCGGGCTACGGAGATATTGAACGGGTCGCTTCCGCGAGCGAGGGTGGTCCACTCGACGTCGACCTTGTCGAGGGTGTCGGTGAAGAGCTTGCGGATGTCATCGGATTTGTTGGTGAAGAAGTACCGCGGATATTCATAGCGCATGCGCTCACCGCCGACGAGCCGGGTGGTCCAGTTGGTGATGCGACATCCGTCGGAATGGATCAGTCCGCGGATGAACTCCCAGGGGTGGGCATCGACGATTTCCTGCTGCCAGGGTTCGAGGGCGATCCGGCGCTCATGCTTCTTGCCGGGACCATGCTGAGGGAAGAGGCAGGGCCAGTGCTTGCTGAAGGACTTCACGTCTATGCATCCCCCTCGCTGAAGGCGCGTGACGCTTGGCTGTGGCAGCACTTTGCGCATGGCCACTTCGGCAGCATCGACCAGGCCGGGCCATGATGCCGTACACGCGATCGTCAGATAGTGCTGCCGCGGCTTGGAGATGATGTGGCCGTCACCGAGGTACAGGCCGAGAAGGTAGGCGTACGCCGCGGGGTCTTCCGGAGTTCCTGGCGGATCACCGCATCTGAGACAGGGAGGTGTACGGGTGAGAGGTTCAAGACGGGTTTGCCAGCTCCGGATCGCCGACCGGGAAACGCCTGTTTCCCTGCTGACGGAGTTCAGGCTGCGCCCCTGGGCGACCAGCGCCAGGGCTCGCTTGCGTGTGCCCATGTCGTACATGTGCACACTGTGTGTGTCTGATCGTTGACGACGCGCGGCAAAAAGCGGATGTTCACGAGAACGGGAACATCCGCTTTCCGGCTTGTGACCTTGAAATCAAAGGAAAAGTGCCCCGGGTGGGATTCGAACCCACGCTGTCGGTGGTTTGAGCACCGTGCCTCTCCCGCTGGGCTACCGGGGCTTCCTCTAAAACGAAGGTTGACGGTCACCCGTCGTGCCCCACCTTACCGCAGCTGGGTACGCTTCTGGCAGCAGTACCTTTCTGCCCTGGAACGAGGAGCCCGAGTGACCGCCCCCGAGTCGCCCCAGCCCGTTGCCGACGACGACAAGTCGCACGTGCCTCCGCTGACGACCCGTGTCGTCATCGCCGAGGACGAGGCGCTCATCCGGCTCGACCTCAAAGAGATGCTCGAGGAGGAGGGCTACCACGTCGTCGGTGAGGCCGGGGACGGTGAGCAGGCCGTCGAGCTGGCTCGTGAGCACAAGCCCGACCTGGTGATCCTCGATGTGAAGATGCCGAAGCTCGACGGTATCTCGGCGGCCGAGAAGATCGCCGAGGAGCGCATCGCCCCGGTGCTCATGCTCACCGCCTTCTCGCAGCGCGACCTCGTCGAGCGCGCCCGGGACGCGGGTGCGATGGCGTACTTGGTGAAGCCGTTCAGCAAGAGCGATGTCGTCCCGGCGATCGAGATGGCCGTCTCTCGGTTCAACGAGCTCAGGACGCTGGAGAAGGAGGTCGCGGATCTCGCCCAGCGGCTGGAGACCCGGAAGCTGGTCGACCGGGCGAAGTCGATCCTGCAGACGGAGTACGGGCTGACCGAGCCCGCCGCCTTCCGCTGGATCCAGAAGACCTCCATGGATCGCCGTATGTCGATGCAGCAGGTCGCGGAGGCCGTCATCCAGGACGCCGAGGAGAAGAAGACCTCGAAGGGCTGAGGCCCGAGACCGTACGAGTGAGGCCCGCGCCCCCGGGATCTTCCGGGGGCGCGGGCCTCTTCGTGTGTCCGGCGGCGTGTGCTCAGTCCTCGCCGAGGTACGCCTTCCGCACGGATTCGTCGTGCAGGAGGTCCTGGCCGGTGCCGGAGAGGACGATGTTGCCGACCTCCATCACATGGCCGTGGTCGGCGAGCGACAGTGCCGCCTGGGCGTTCTGCTCGACGAGGAGGATCGTCGTGCCCTGGGCCTTCAGCTCGGCGATGGTCGCCATGATCTTCTGCATCATGATCGGGGAGAGACCCATGGAGGGTTCGTCGAGCATGAGCAGTTTCGGCTGGGACATCAGGGCTCGGCCCATCGCGAGCATCTGCTGTTCCCCGCCGGACAGGGTGCCTGCCGCCTGCTTCCTGCGCTCCCCGAGGATGGGGAAGAGGTCGTAGGCCCGCTGGATGTCCTTTTCGATGCCTTCCTTGTCCTTGCGGAGGAAGGCGCCGAGTTGGAGGTTCTCCGCGATTGTCAGGCGCGGGAAGATGTGCCGGCCCTCGGGGGAGTGAGCGAGTCCGAGGGAGACGATCTTGTGGGCGGGGACGTTCGTCAGCGGCTTTCCGCCGAAGGTGATCCTGCCGGCGGTCGGCTTGAGGAGGCCGGAGAGCGTGCGCAGGGTCGTGGTCTTGCCGGCGCCGTTGGTTCCGATGAGAGTGACGACCTGACCGGCGTCGACGCTGAAGGAGATGCCCTTGACGGCTTCGATCTTGCCGTAGGCCACCCTGAGGTCCTCGACCTCGAGCAGTGCGGTCACTGGGCTTCTCCCTTGGTGCTGCCGGTGGTGCTGTCTGCGGTCGCGTCGGCGACGGCTTCTGCGGCGGCGACCTCGGCGGCTTCCGCTTCGCCGGGTTCACCTTCGAAGGGGGTGCCGAGGTAGGCGGCGATGACGCGCTCGTCGGCCTGGACGACCTCGGAGGTGCCTTCGACGAGCTTTTCGCCCTGGACGAGGACGGCGACGCGGTCGCAGAGGTTGAAGATGAAGCGCATGTCGTGCTCGATGACGAGAACGGCGATGCCCTTGTCACGGATCGCGAACACCAGTTCCTCGGTGGCTCGCGTCTCCTGCGGGTTCATGCCGGCCGTGGGCTCGTCCAGCAGGAGCAGTCCCGGCTCGCTCGCCAGTGCTCGTGCGATTTCCAGCTTGCGCTGTTCGCCGTAGGGGAGGTTGCGGGCGAGGTGGTCGCGTTTGGCGGCCAGGCCGACGAACTCGAGGAGTTCCATGGCCCGTGCCTCGGACTCCTTCTCGGCCTTCTTGAAACCGGGGCCGCGGAGCAGGGCGGACCACAGGCCCTCCTTCGTCCGCGTGTGGCGGCCGACGAGGACGTTCTCCAGGACGGTCATGTTGGCGAAGAGCCGGATGTTCTGGAATGTGCGGGCTATGCCCGCCTTGGTCACCAGATGGGGCTTGGGGGGCAGGACGGTGCCCTTGTAGGAGACCTTGCCCTCGGTCGGGATGTACAGGCCCGTGAGGCAGTTGAAGAAGGTGGTCTTGCCTGCGCCGTTGGGGCCGATGAGGCCGACGATCTCGCCGCTGTTGACGGTGAAGTCGACGGATCGTACGGCGGTGAGGCCGCCGAAGCGCATCGTGACGTCGCGGGCTTCGAGTACAGGTGTCGTCATGGTTCTTACGCCCCTGCCTTGGTGACGGCCGGCTCGTCGGTCAGCGTCGCTTGTTCGGGTACGTCGAGTTGGCCGGTCTCGTGGAATTCGAGCTGGCGGCGGCGGTTGGCGATGATGCCTTCCGGCCGGAAGCGCATCAGCAGGACGAGGGCGATGCCGAAGGCGAGGAGTGACTTGTCCTGAAGGAATACGAGCTTTTCCGGGAGCAGGTACAGCAGTGCCGCGCCGAGCAGGGGTCCTGCGACAGTGCCCATGCCGCCGAGTACGACCGCGGCGAGGAGGAAGGCCGAGTTGGGCGGCGTGGATCCGGCGAACTGGTAGGGGTTGGGGACCACGCTGTACGTCACGTGTGCGCTGACGGTTCCCGCGAGGCCGGCCAGGGAGGCGCCGAGGGCGAAGGCGATGAGCTTGACCCGGAAGCCGTTGATGCCCATGGCGGTCGCGGCGGTCTCGTCCTCGCGGATGGCGATCCAGGAGCGGCCGATGCGGGAGTCGGCGGCGCGCGTGAAGACGAGGACGACCAGGGCCATGATGAGGACCATCAGGAGGTAGTAGTTGGCGAAGCGCCCGATGGTGAAGCTGCCGATGTCGTGCGAGTTCCCGAAGTTGAACCCGAAGAGGTTGATGTCGGGGATGGACGGGATGCCGTTGGGACCGTTGGTGATGTCGGGGCCGGAGACGCCGTCCATGTTGTTGACGGCGATGCGGAAGATCTCTCCGAAGCCGAGGGTGACGATGGCGAGGTAGTCGCCGCGCAGCCGCAGGGTCGGGGCGCCGATGAGGACACCGAAGACGAGGGAGGCGGCGGCGCCGGCCAGGGCGGCGGCCCAGAAGGGGAACTGGACGCCGGAGAAGCGGGAGAACTCGGAGCCCGAGACGAGGGCGGCGGTGTAGGCGCCGACGCCGAGAAAGGCGACGTATCCGAGGTCGAGGAGGCCGGCGAGGCCGACGACGATGTTCAGGCCGAGGGCGACCGTTCCGAAGATGAGGATGTTGACGCCGATGTTGGCGTAGTGGTCGTCGGTCTGGGTGAGGGGGAAGGCGATGGCGGCGACGAAGCCCATCGCGAGGGTGAAGCTGCGGTTGGTCGCCACGATGCGCGAGAAGCGGTCGAGCAGGCCCGCGGTGTGCGCCGCCCAGACGGCGAAGACGACGACGATGAGGTAGCCGATGAAGAGCTCGCCGTATTCGGTGTCGATGCCGTAGGCGAAGGCGAAGAGGCCGATGATCGTGATGGCGGTGATGATGGCGCGCTGGACCCAGGGGGCCGTGTGGCCGGCCGGGGCGATGTGGTCCGGCTTGGCGATGGAGGCGCGCAGGGTTTCCTTGGCGGTCGCTTCTCCGGCTACGGGCTGGGGCAGGGCGAGGGCGCCGAGCACGGACAGCAGGGAGGCGACGGCCGCGACGTAGCCGCCCGGTTCGAGGTTGACGAGGCCGCCGAGTTTGGCGGCGATCGCGATGACGGTGAACCAGGTGGTGCCGAAGGCGCCGAGAGCGGCGAGGACCGTGGGTGCGTTGTTGCGGGCGGGGGTGAGCCAGCCGAGGCCCTTGACGCCGTATCCGGCGAGGGCGAAGAGGGCGACGAGGATGCCGCCGGTGAAGGTCAGCCACTGCAGGCCGCCCGGGTAGCCGTAGACGGTGAGGTCGCCGGGGAAGTCGACGGTCCAGGTCCAGGCGAGGAAGGCGGAGGCGATGGTGGCGACGCCGCCGAGAAGGGTGAGTGCGCGGGCGGCGGCCGGAGGCAGCGGGACGAGCCCGCGCTCGGTGACCATCGGCGTCTCGGGGGTCTTGGTGTCGGTCATGGTGATCACGCCCTGTCCGCGACACGTTCGCCGAGGAGGCCCTGTGGCCTGAAGAGGAGTACGAGGATGAGCAGGACGAAGGCCCACATGGGGGCCCAGCCCTGTCCACCGAGCTGCTGCATGCCGGGGACGTTGTCGATGTAGGCGGAGGCCATGGTTTCGGCGATGCCGAGGACGAGGCCGCCGAGCATGGCGCCGTAGATGTTGCCGATGCCGCCGAGGACGGCCGCGGTGAAGGCCTTGAGGCCCATGAGGAAGCCCATGCGGTAGTCGATGCTGCCGTACTTGAGGCCGTAGGCGACCGCGGCGACGGCGGCGAAGAGGCCGCCGATGGCGAAGGCGATGACGATGATGCGGCTGGTGTCGATGCCCATCAGCTGCGCGGTGTCGGGGTCCTGCGCGGTGGCCTGCATGGCGCGGCCGGTGCGGCTGCGGCGGACGAACACGGCGAGGGCGCCCATGCACACGGCGGCGGCGATGATCAGGAAGATGTCGGCGTCCTTGATGGTGACGGAGCCGAAGTCGTGCGTGGCGTCGAGGCCGGGGAAGGGGCGGGCGCGGTCGGCCTGGGGGTAGAAGTTGCGGACGACTTCCTGGAGCGCCAGGGAGAGGCCGATGGCGGTGATGAGCGGTGCCAGCCTTGGCCCTCCGCGAAGTGGTCGGTAGGCGAACCGTTCCGCTCCGACGGCGATGAGGATGGCGACGATTGCGCCGCCTATCAGCATCAGGGGCACAAGGGCCCACATCGGGGTGCCGGAGGGGAGGATCAACGAGACCGTGAGAGCGCCGAAGGCTCCGGTCATGAAGATCTCGCCGTGTGCGAAGTTGATGAGCTGGACGATGCCGTACACCATCGTGTAGCCGATGGCGATCAGCCCGTACATCGAGCCTAGAAGCAGCCCGTTGGCCAGCTGCTGCGGCAGGGTGTTCACCGCATGGCCTCCATGTCGCTGGTGGTCGTGTTGTGCACGGTGGTGTGCAGGGCAGGGTGTGAAGACGGGCCGCGCGGTCGGGGTTCTCCTTCCGCGCGGCCCGTCGGTGCAGTGCTTGAGGTGAAGGTTCAGCTGCCGGTGTGCGTCAGCCCGCGTTGTACGTGCCGGTCTTCACAGCCTTCCAGGCGCCGTTCTCGACCTGGTAAACGGTGAGCTGCTTGTTGGTCGTGTCGCCGAACTCGTCGAAGGAGACGTGACCGGAGATGCCTTCGAAGTCGCTCTTCTGGACGCCGTCGACGACCTTGGCGCGCAGGTCGTCACCGGAGGGCAGCTTGCCGCCGTTGGCGTCCTTGGCTGCCTTGACCGCGTTGATGATGGCGTTGGCGGCGTCGTAGGCGTAGGCGCCGTAGGCGCCGTAGTCGCCCTTGTAGCCCTTGGCCTTGTAGGTCTCGACGAAGGTCTTGGCGGCGGGCAGGGTGTCGACAGGGACGCCCACTGCGGTGGCCAGGTCGCCCTCGGCGGCCTTGCCCGCGGTCTCGATGTAGGTGGTGGCGTACATGCCGTCGCCGCCGAACAGCGGGATCTTGACGCCGGCGTCCTTGAGCTGCTTGGTGATCAGCTCGGACTCGTCGTACTGACCGCCGTAGTAGACGATGTCGGCCTTGGCGTTCTTGATCTTGGTGACGAGCGAAGCGAAGTCCTTGTCACCGGTGTTGACGTGGTCCGTGCCGACGACCGCGCCGCCCAGCTGCTTGAACGAGTCGTTGAAGATCTTGGCGAGGCCGGCGCCGTAGGTCTGCTTGTCGTCGACGACGAAGGCCTTCTTCTTCTTGAGGCCGTTGTAGGCGTAGTCGGCGGCGAAGCCACCCTGGAGGGCGTCGGTGGTGGCGGTACGGAAGTACGTCTTGTACTGCCGCGTCTTGTTGGTCTGCCAGTCCTTGCCCTGGGTCAGCGCCGGGTTCGTGTTCGAGGGGGAGATCTCGACCATGTTGGCGGAGGCGAAGACCTGCTGCATGGACTGGGCCACACCGGAGTTGAGCGGGCCGACGGCGCCGACGACGCTCTTGTCGCCGACGAGGGCAGTGGCGTTCTGCTGGCCGGTGGCGGGCAGCGCCTTGTCGTCCAGGGCCTTGATCTTGAACTTCACGCCGGGAACGGTGTTCTTCTTGTTGGCGTCGTCGACGGCGATCTGGACGCCGTACTGGATGCCGAGACCCGTGGTCGAGTTCTCGCCGGAGAGCGGAGCGTCCACACCGATGGTGAGGGTCGTGGCGGAGCCGCTGTCGCCGCTCTTGCTGCTGTTGTCGCGGGAGCCGCACGCGGTGAGGGTCAGAGCTCCGGTGGTGAGCACGGAGGTGAGGATCACCAAAGAACGCTGTCGCACAATCAGTCCTTTCCGCGGGCGTGGTCGCCGTCTTACGGGCGGCCCAAGTGCCACGCTGGTACCGAACTCCCGGTGGAGCGGTGACTGGCCGTGACTCTAAGCCCGGTCTGGCGATAGGGCATCGTCGCGGACTGGTCTGTGACTTTCTTGTTATGACGTGCCGGTTGATGCGTATCGGGCACGGTGGCTCTAGGCCGGTTTGGCAGAATTTCCGTGTAGTCCACATGTTGAGAACGCGCACTTCCTCTTGGTGTTGCGCGAGCCCCTCGGCGGGAGGTGTCGCAGGCAGTGTGAAGGAGCGCGGAAAGATCGCGGGAGTAGGCGCCGTCAAAGATGAAACTGTGCTCCTGTATTGCGCGCGTGTTACGCAGCGTTACATCTAGATAGGGAAGATCGGGATTCAGTGGCAGTCCGGAGCAGTCGGATACGGATATCTCGAGTGTGATGCGACGCGTTGTCCCGGCGCGCACGGAAACAGACGCGTTGGGTTTGGTCCGGGCGTCGAGTCCGGTGAATCCTGCTCTGATGCCGTAGACGGTCACGGGCGGGCCATTGCGGACAAAGATGTCGAACCGGAAGGTTCCGACGGGAGAGGCGGTGGTGGCCCGGTGGCCGACTCCCGCATAGATGAACTCGGTTACGTTCACGGGCCAGGGCGGCAGGACCGGCTCGGGGGGTGCGGTGGAGGGTGGTGCCGGCAGGAGCAGGAGGGTGCCCGTGACGGCGAGGGCCGCGGCGGCGCCCAGGGCGGCTCTGCGAGTGCCTGCCGGCAGCCGGGTCCATCGGTCGGACAGGCGGGGGGTGTCCCTGCCGACGACGTCGTGACCGGGCTCCGGTTCCGTCGGCTCGACGGGTTCGACCGGTCCGATGCCGCTCATCGCCGGGGCCTCATGGGGCCACGGTAGGGGCGCCGGGGTCCGGCCGGGAAGGTGTGGTGATGCGCCCTGTGTTCGCAGGGAGTTGAGCGGCCGCGCGTACGTGCCGGGAGGCGCTGACGGCTGAGGGGGTGCCGTTGGCTTCGGGCACCCCCCGGGGGGTCAGCCAGCGGCGCGGACGTGGTCCCCGTCGCCCGGCATCACATCACGCAGCAGGCAGGTCAGCCGGGCGGTGCACACGCGCCTGTCCTCCTCGTCGCTGATCACGATCTCGTACGTCGCGGTCGAGCGCCCCCGGTGGACGGGGGTGGCCACACCGGTGACCAGTCCGGAGCGCACCCCGCGGTGGTGGGTGCAGTTCAGGTCGACACCGACGGCGATCTTGGAGCTGCCGCCGTGCAGCATGGAACCGACCGAGCCGAGGGTCTCGGCGAGGACGGCGGAGGCCCCGCCGTGCAGCAGCCCGTACGGCTGGGTGTTGCCCTCCACCGGCATGGTGCCGACCACCCGCTCCGGGGAGGCCTCGACGATCTGGACACCCATGCGGGTGCCGAGGTGTCCTGCGGAGAAGAGGGCGGGCAGGTCCACGCCGAGTGCGGCGTACTCGTCGATGATTTCTTGCGGGAACTTCACGCTGTGCTGCTCACCCATGGGGCACGGCTCCGTTCGTCGGGATCGGTCACTCGGCTGTGACTGAGCAAACGCTCAGTCGGTCGCCGATTGTTCCAGGCGGACCACGACGGACTTGCTCGCGGGGGTGTTGCTCGTGTCTGCGGTGGCGTCCAGGGGGACCAGGACATTGGTCTCCGGGTAGTAGGCGGCGGCACAGCCCCGGGCGGTGGGGTAGTGCACCACTCGGAAGCCGGGGGCGCGCCGTTCGACGCCGTCCTTCCACTCGCCGACCAGATCGACGTACGAGCCGTCCGCCACGCCCAGCGCGTGGGCGTCCTCGGGGTGGACGAGGACCACACGGCGGCCGTTCCTGATACCGCGGTAGCGGTCGTCGAGGCCGTAGACGGTGGTGTTGTACTGGTCGTGCGAGCGCAGGGTCTGCAGCAGGAGCCGGCCCTCGGGCAGTTCGGGGAACTCCACGGGGGCGGCCGTGAAGTTGGCCTTGCCGGTGACGGTGGGGAAGCGGCGCTCGTCGCGGGGTGCGTGGGGGAGCGCGAAACCGCCCGGGTGGGCCACGCGCGCGTTGAAGTCCTCGAAGCCGGGGATCACGCGTGCGATGCGGTCGCGGACGGTCGCGTAGTCCTTCTCGAACTGCTCCCACGGGACCGTGCTGTCGGCACCCAGCACACGGCGGGCCAGGCGGCACACGATGGCAGGCTCGGACAGCAGGTGGGTGCTCGCGGGCTCCAGGCGGCCCCGTGAGGCGTGCACCATGCCCATGGAGTCCTCGACGGTCACGAACTGCTCGCCGCTGCCCTGCAGATCGCGCTCGGTGCGGCCGAGGGTGGGCAGGATCAGGGCGCGCGCGCCGGTGACGGTGTGCGAGCGGTTCAGCTTGGTCGACACATGCACCGTGAGCCGGGCGCGGCGCATGGCTGCCTCGGTCACACCGGTGTCGGGGGAGGCGGACACGAAGTTGCCGCCCATGGCGAAGAAGACCTTCGCCTCGCCGTCGCGCAGGGCGCGGATGGCCCGGACGACGTCGTAGCCGTGCTCGCGCGGCGGCGCGAAGCCGAACTCCTTCTCCAGGGCGTCCAGGAAGGCGGGTGCCGGGCGCTCGAAGATGCCCATGGTGCGGTCCCCTTGCACGTTCGAGTGACCGCGCACCGGGCACACGCCCGCGCCCGGGCGTCCGATGTTGCCGCGCAGCAGCAGGAAGTTGACGATCTCTCGGATGGTGGGGACCGAGTGCTTGTGCTGGGTGAGGCCCATGGCCCAGCAGACGATGGTGCGCTTCGAGGCGAGGACCATCCCGAGGGCCTTCTCGATCTCCTCGCGGGTGAGACCGGTCGCCGTGAGCGTGTCGTGCCAGTCGGCGGCGCGGGCGACCTCGGCGAACTCCTCGAAGCCGTACGTGTGTTCGCGGACGAACTCCTCGTCGACCGCGCCGTCCGTCTGCAGGATCAGCTTGTTGAGCAGACGGAAGAGAGCCTGGTCGCCGCCGATGCGGATCTGCAGGAACAGGTCGGTCAGCGCGGCACCCCTGACCATGCCCTGAGGGGTCTGCGGATTCTTGAAGCGCTCCAGGCCCGCCTCGGGCAGCGGGTTGACGCTGATGATCCTCGCACCGCCCGCCTTCGCCTTCTCCAGGGCCGAGAGCATCCGCGGGTGGTTGGTGCCGGGGTTCTGCCCGGCGACGATGATCAGGTCCGCCTTGTAGAGGTCCTCGAGCAGAACGCTGCCCTTGCCGATGCCGATCGTCTCGGAGAGCGCGGAGCCGGACGACTCGTGGCACATGTTCGAGCAGTCGGGCAGGTTGTTGGTGCCCAGCTCGCGGGCGAAGAGCTGGTACAGGAACGCGGCCTCGTTGCTGGTGCGGCCGGAGGTGTAGAAGACGGCCTCGTCGGGGGACCCGAGCGCGGCGATCTCCTCGGCGATGACGTCGAAGGCGCGCTCCCAGGAGACCGGCTCGTAGTGGTCCGCCCCTTCGGGCAGGTACATGGGATGGGTCAGGCGTCCCTGCTGCCCCAGCCAGTAGCCGCTGCGGGAGGCGAGGTCGGCGACCGAGTGCGCGGCGAAGAACTCCGGGGTGACCCGGCGCAGGGTGGCCTCCTCGGCGACCGCTTTCGCGCCGTTCTCACAGAACTCCGCGGTGTGCCGATGGCCGGGCTCGGGCCAGGCGCAGCCGGGGCAGTCGAAGCCGTCCTTCTGATTGACCCGCAGCAGGGTCAGCGCGGTGCGGCGCACACCCATCTGCTGCTGGGCCACCCGCAGGGTGTGTCCGATCGCGGGCAGCCCCGCCGCGGCGTGCTTCGGCTCGGCGACCTGCGGCGCGTCCTGGACCGGGTCACCCTTGGGCGGCTTGCTGGCCATCTCGGCCCTCCCCTTCGCGTACACGTGTGAGGTACATCTGCGATCCTCGCACGCTGCGATGACGGCCACGGCAGCCCGACCGTACGGGGGACGGCGCCCGTGCTCGCCCGCGGCCGCGGGGCGCGGTTCCGCGGTGCTCCGTGACTCTGCGCGGCTCTGTGACTCCGTGGCGCACCGTGCCTCCGGGCGACGTCGTGCCGCTCCGTGACGTCGTGCGACGGAGGCGGCACGTGATCACGCGCGGTCGTGCGTGGACGAGCGGAACCCATCACGGAGCGATGATCCCGCCACCACGACGGAGCGCCCCGGCACCGGGGGATGCCCCGCTCGTCCACCGGAGGAACCCGCGGGCGGGTCCGAGTGTCAGTGGGGCGTGGCAGGATCGGGGGCGTGGCAGAGACAGCATCGAAGAAGACCGAGAAGACCTCCGGCGGCGGCCGCCCGCGGCTGATGCTCATGGACGGGCACTCACTGGCCTACCGCGCGTTCTTCGCGCTGCCCGCGGAGAACTTCACGACCGCGACGGGCCAGCCGACGAACGCGATCTACGGCTTCGCGTCGATGCTGGCGAACACACTGCGCGACGAGGCGCCCACGCACTTCGCGGTGGCGTTCGACGTCTCCCGCAAGACCTGGCGCTCCGAGGAGTTCACGGAGTACAAGGCGAACCGCTCGAAGACCCCGGACGAGTTCAAGGGCCAGGTCGAGCTGATCGGCGAGCTGCTGGACACGATGCACGCCCCGCGCTTCGCGGTCGAGGGGTACGAGGCGGACGACGTGATCGCCACGCTCGCCACCCAGGCCGAGGCCCAGGGCTTCGAGGTACTGATCGTCACCGGCGACCGCGACTCCTTCCAGCTGGTCACCGACAACATCACGGTGCTGTACCCGACGAAGGGTGTCTCGGAGCTGACCCGGTTCACTCCTGAGAAGGTCTTGGAGAAGTACGGGCTGACGCCGGCGCAGTACCCGGACTTCGCGGCGCTGCGCGGCGACCCGTCGGACAATCTGCCGGGCATCCCGGGCGTCGGAGAGAAGACGGCCGCGAAGTGGATCAACCAGTTCGGTTCGTTCGCTGAGCTGGTCGAGCGCGTCGAGGAGGTCAAGGGCAAGGCCGGGCAGAACCTGCGCGACCACTTGGAGTCGGTGAAGCTCAACCGCCGGCTCACCGAGCTGGAGCGGGGCGTGGAGCTGCAGAAGACGGTCACCGACCTGGAGCGCGCCCCGTACGACCGCAAGGCCGTCGCGATGGTCCTTGACACCCTGGAGATCAGGAACCCCTCGCTGCGCGAGCGGCTCTTCGCCGTCGACCCCGGGGCCGAGGAGGCCGAGACGCCGCCCGTCGAGGCGGGCGGCGTCGAACTGGACGGCTCGGTCCTGGGCGTGGGCGAGCTGAAACCGTGGCTCGCCGGGCACGCCGGGCAGGCACTCGGTGTGACCACGGTCGACTCGTGGGCCCTCGGCACCGGCTCGGTCGCCGAGATCGCGCTGGCCGCGGCCGACGGCGCGGCGGCCTGGTTCGACCCGGCTCAGCTGGACGAGGAGGACGAGAAGGCGTTCGCGGCCTGGCTCGCCGACCCGGCGAAGCCCAAGGTGCTGCACAACGCCAAGGGCGCGATGCGCGTCTTCCCCGAGCACGGGTGGTCCCTCGAGGGCGTGACGATGGACACGGCGCTCGCCGCGTACCTCGTCAAGCCGGGCCGGCGCTCCTTCGCGCTGGACGCGCTGTCGCTTGAGTACCTGGGCCGCGAGCTGGCGCCGGCGGCGACCGCCGACGGGCAGCTCGCCTTCGGCACGGACGAGGGCGCCGAGGCCGAGGCGCTGATGATCCAGGCCCGCGCGGTCCTCGACCTCGGGCAGGCCTTCGAGGACAAGCTGCGCGAGGTCGGCGCCGCGGACCTGCTGCGCGACATGGAGCTGCCCGTCTCCGCGCTGCTGGCGCGTATGGAGCGGCACGGCATCGCCGCGGACCGCACGCATCTGGAGGCCATGGAGCAGATGTTCGCCGGCGCCGTCCAGCAGGCGGTGAAGGAGGCACACGCGGCGGCCGGGCACGAGTTCAACCTGGGCTCGCCCAAGCAGCTCCAGGAGGTCCTCTTCGGCGAACTGGCCCTGCCCAGGACCAAGAAGACGAAGACGGGCTACACGACGGACGCGGACGCGCTGGCGTGGCTCGCCACCCAGACGGACAACGAACTGCCGGTGATCATGCTGCGTCACCGGGAGCAGGCCAAGCTGCGGGTGACGGTCGAGGGCCTGATCAAGACGATCGCGACGGACGGCCGTATCCACACCACGTTCAACCAGACGGTCGCGGCGACCGGCCGCCTGTCGTCGACGGACCCGAACCTGCAGAACATCCCCGTGCGCACCGACGAGGGCAGGGCGATCCGCCGCGGCTTCGTGGTCGGCGAGGGCCTCGAGTCACTGATGACGGCGGACTACAGCCAGATCGAGCTGCGTGTGATGGCGCATCTGTCGGAGGACGAGGGCCTGATCCAGGCGTTCACGTCCGGCGAGGACCTCCACACCACGGTCGCCTCCCAGGTGTTCGGGGTGGGCCGCGACGCGGTGGACGCGGAGATGCGGCGCAAGATCAAGGCGATGTCGTACGGGCTGGCGTACGGCCTGTCGGCGTTCGGCCTGTCCCAGCAGCTGAACATCGAGGCGGCGGAGGCCCGTGTCCTGATGGACACGTACTTCGAGCGGTTCGGCGGAGTACGGGACTATCTGCGCCGCGTGGTCGACGAGGCGAGGGCCACCGGTTACACGGAGACACTCTTCGGGCGCCGCCGCTACCTGCCCGACCTGAACAGCGACAACCGTCAGCGCCGGGAGACGGCGGAGCGGATGGCTCTGAACGCCCCGATCCAGGGCACGGCCGCAGACATCGTCAAGATCGCGATGCTGAACGTGGACCGCGCGCTGCGGGAGGCCGGCCTCAAGTCCCGCATGCTTCTCCAGGTCCACGACGAAATCGTCCTGGAGATCGCCCCGGGGGAGCGGGTGAAGACGGAGGAACTGGTCCGCCGCGAGATGGCGGGCGCGGTGCATCTGAGGGCGCCACTGGATGTGTCGGTGGGAGCCGGCGGGGACTGGGAGTCGGCGGCGCACTAGCCACCGGCCGGTCCCCGGCGAGCGAAGGGGGACAGGAACCGGCGGCCCCGGCCGGCATGGAACGGTCGGCCGGGGCCGCGTGGAGTCCAGTGGCCGGGCGCTCCCGGTCCGCCGCGGCGGAGGAAGATCCCGGCGGTGACCCGGTGGTGGCCGCCCTCGCGCAGCTCGATGGCCGGTGTGTGCACCGCGGAGCGCCTCCCGCCCGGGCCGGGGAACCCACCTGTCACTCGCCTGGCCTCCCCGAAAGGGCGCCCGCGTCCAGGCCGGCGTAAGGATGCCCCATGGGTCTACGTCCGCTTCCCCGCCGCACGGGGATGCGAGGGGCCTTCGTATGCGCCGCTCTCCTGCCACCGTCCCCCGCCCACGCGGCCGGCGCGAGCACCGCACGTCTGCCCGGACTCGCGCTCGCCGACCGTGCCGCCGCACTCACCGCCAGGGTGCAGGGAGGCATCCGGACCATCCGGTCCACGATCGCCTCCCGCCTCAGGGCACTCAAGGGATCGCCACGTGGTCCAGGCCCTGCGTGTTCCCACGCCGGTCGGCGGCACGGGCCACCCGCGCAGGACACGGCCAGCTCACGGCTGCGCGCCGTTCTCACCGCGGCCCGGGAACTGCTGCGCGGACTTGCCGCCTCTCGCTGTCCCCGTGTCCCGGCCGGCCCCGCGAAGTCGCTCAGCTGGACACCGGACGGGCCGGCTCCGTACGAGCCGCTGCCGGCTCGGCAGGGGCCGGACGACGACGCGCCCTGATCCCCACCGCGTAGAGCGCCGACCCGACGACGAGACCCGCGCCCGCGCCGAAGCAGATCGCCGGGATCAGCTCCCACGGCTTTGCGGTCGCACCCCAGTGGGCCCACCAGCGTGATGCCCGCTGTGCGGCCCCCGCCGCCGCACACCCGCCGATCACCGCACCGGCAACCCACCGTTCGGCCAACGACAGCAGCGGCACCCGCGACAGCGCGGACGGACCGGCCGCCACCCGCCGCAGCGCGACCGCCACGAACACCGCGATCACCACCGCCGCGACCGCCGAACTCCCGTACTGCAGGTACCAGTACAGCGGGGAACCCGCGATCTGCTGCCCCAGCACGGGGAACAACCGCATCCCCCACCGGTCGAGATGCGTGAACGCGTCCCACACGACGTGCGTCGACGCACCCAGCGCCGCGGAGACGTACCACCACAAGGCCAGAGGCAACGAGATCCTCCCTCGCGGCGTGCCACAGCGCACGAGTGCCGCCACCCGCCCCTGCCAGGCCCGCGGCAGCAGCGCCACCAGCGGCTCCCGCAGCACCAGCCACGTCCCCACCAGCGCCCAGGCGATGAGTACATCGATCGTGAACACCCCGGCAAAGGAGTGTGTGAACTCACCGAACTCCATCGCCCCGGACACCGCACTCGCCGCGTAATAGGTCATGTCGGGCGCGAACGTCCCCGCGACGAGGACCGTGGGCACCAGCTGTCCTCGGCCGGAGCCGTCCTCGCGCACGGCGGGCAGCACCGCCGCGGCATGACTGAGAGTGAACGGCACGTCGGTTCCCCCGGGGCGGTCTTCGGCCGGGTACAACCACCCGGCGATCACAGACGTTCAGTATGAGGGACGCATGAAACGGATGAGGCGATCCGCCCGGCTCGTACACCCCGTCGAACCAGAGGTGACCAACGGGTGAAAACCGGGCAGCAACCGGTGTCCGGGCGACACAAGTTGTCGTAGGGTCACATGGTCGCCGCGCAGGACGTGTGGTCGAATGCACGCAACACAATCGAACGTCCATGGGGTCGTCGACGGGAGGGGTTCACTCAATGGCGGCGCATTTCGGCCGGAGGCTGCGCAAGGGGGCGGCAACCACCGCTGTGGCCGCGGCCGCGGTCGCGGCTCTGGCCGCGTCCCAGGCTCCTGGAGTGACCACCGAGGACCAGGGCAGGCAGCCCACCGGTGCCCAGGCCGCCCCCGACGGCATCGACGGCGGAAGCGCTGACGACTCGGCCACCGGCAACGGCGGCTACTACACCGACCTCCCGCCGCTCAACAGCCCCACTACGTCGCCCAGCCCGAGCGCCGGCACCATCACCGGTATCACCGGGGACTCGGAGGCCGGCATACCCGCCACCGTCCTCGACGCCTACAAGAAGGCCGCGGCCGAACTCCGGCAGTCGAAGCCGGGCTGCAACCTGCCCTGGCAACTCCTCGCCGCGATCGGCAAGGTGGAATCCGGCCAGGCTCGCGGCGGCCGGGTCGACGCGGAAGGCACGACGTACTCGAAGATCCTCGGTCCGGTTCTCGACGGCAACGGCTTCGCGCACATCAAGGACACGGACAACGGTGCCTACGACGGCGACGGCGCCTACGACCGCGCGGTCGGCCCCATGCAGTTCATCCCCTCGACATGGGCCTGGGCGGGCCGCGACGGCAACGGCGACGGTGTCGAGGACCCCAACAACGTCTACGATGCCGCCCTCGCCGCCGGGCACTACCTCTGCCGCGCCGACCGTGATCTTTCGGTCAAGTCCGACAGGAACGCGGCGATACTCGGCTACAACAACTCGCAGGACTATCTCAACACCGTTCTGTCCTGGTACGAGTACTACCTCAAGCACACCCACTCCATCCCGGACGGCACCGGCAAGCTGCCCACGCACCGCAGCGGCGAGAAGCCCGGCACGCGTCCGAAGCCGAGGACGAGCGCACCCGCCACCCCCAAGCCGGGCAAGGGCGGCTCCGCCGGCCCGAGCCCGTCCCTGCCGGGCACGCCGAAGCCCCCGACGACGTCGCCCACACCCACGCCCACCGACACGGTGGACCATCTTGCGAACGGTGGCACCGGCACGCTCTCCGCCATGGCCGGCGACACGTTCGGCCAGAGGATCGTGGTGAAGGCGCTGACCAAGACGGGCAAGGCCGTGGCGAAGGTCCGGGTGCGCTTCACGATCAGCGGCGACACGGACGCCACCTTCACGGGCGGCGAGAGCGTGGCGACCGTCGTCACCGACAGCGCGGGCAACGCCACCGCACCCGCGCTCCTGGCGGGCGAGAAGACGGGCGACTTCCAGGTCCGCGCCCTTGTCGTGGGCCGCACGGTCACCGGCATCGCTTTCCCGGCCACCGTCGCCGAACGCCAGGCCGACACCCTTGTCCGCACCAGTGACACCGCTCTCACCTGCACCCCGGGCGGCGAGTTCACGGACCAGGTAGAGGTGAAGGCCACATACAAGGGGGCCGTCGCGGACGGTGTGGCGGCAACCGCGACCCTCGTCAAGTCGGCCGACGACCCGACCGAGAACGACAAGGGCCCTTACTTCAAGGACGCGGACGGCAAGACCGTGCGCACCCTCACAGGCCTGAAGACCGACGCGGACGGTCTGCTGAAGCTCCCGAAGCTCTACGCCGACGACACGACCGGCCCGTTCCTGCTCCGCATCACCGCCGCGGGCGGGGCCACTGTGACGGTCGAACTGAACGTCGCGGCGGCCATGCCGCCGGCCGAGCCCAGCGCATAGGTTCCGGCCCCGCGTACGACGGCGGCGCCCCTCCACCGCGGAGGCGCGCCGCCGTCGTACGTGCGACGTGTTCTCATCTCGCGTGCCCGTTGCTACCGTGCCGGACCTGACGATGTATCAGCTACGGTCCCGGGGAGGCCCGTATGCGCGCCCTCATCGCGGCGGCGATCGGTCTCGCCGCCGCGCTCGCCCTGGTGTTCACTCTGACGGCCTCGGGCTCGCCCACCGGAAAGACGTCCCCGAAGCCGCTGCTGACGACGGTCCCCAGCCATCCATGACGCACGGGGTCCGTGCCGGGGTGCAGATGACTCGACAGCCGGACCCGCACGCACAGGGAGGACGCCGAGATGCGCCGCAAGGCCGGCCTGATCCTGCTCGCCTTCGCCGTGTTCTTCACGGCGCTGTCCCCGCTGCTGCGCTGGTACGCCTTCCCGCGTCTGGCCAAAGTTCCCGCGAACCAGTACCAGGACATGGTCCTCGAAGCGAGAGACGCCACCCTCCTCGACTACGGCACCATGAAGTCCCGCACGGTTCCCAAGGTCACCATCGTGCAGACCCTCAAGGGCAATGTGGAGGCCGGGAAGAAGATCGAGAAGTCGGCCGGCCAAGACGTGGTGGTCTGGGACGGCCTGTCCTATGTGCAGGGCCCCGACGGCAAGATGGTCTCCCGCATCCCCGAGCGCTACATCTTCGACGCACACACTCAGGAACCCGTCCACGCGACCGGCGAGATGGTCGACGGCGACCCCGTCCGACGCGACGGCATCGAGTTCAAGTGGCCTTTCCTGACACAGAAGCGGGACTACGAGTACTTCGACGCGCAGGCACGTGTCACGGCGCCCATCCACTACAAGGGCACACAGACCTTCCGGGGCGTGCGGGTCTACTACTTCGAGCAGACCATCCCCTGGACCAAGGTGCCCCTCCCCAAGGCCATGCCCGTCCAGGGCATCACTCCCGAGTCGGTCGCGAAGACCGGCACGACCCGCTGGTACACCACGGTCCGCAGGTTCTGGGTCGAGCCGGTGACCGGCGCGCCCGTCTACGGCGAGGAGATCCACAAGGAGGAGCTGCGCGGCGGCACGCTCCTGGGAGGCCGTGCCAAGGTCACGGCGTTCGCGGGCCATGTGAAGATGCGCGAGGACTACATCAGGTCGACGGTCGCCCTCGTCAAGCACAACCGCACCCTCGTCCTGATGCTGACGTCCTACCTGCCGTGGGGCTTCGTCGCCCTCGGCGTCTGTCTGCTGTCGCTGTCCCTCTACCTCGAGGCCCGCGCCCGGCGCCCGGAAGAGGCCGCGCCCAGCAAGGCCGTGGAGCCCGATCCGGTCATCGCCTGAGCCGCGTGTTCGTGTGCCGGGTCGGCTCCGCAGCGGTGGGGTCCTCCGGCCAGGGGTGCTTGGGATAGCGGCCCCGCAGCTCCGCCCGTACGGCCCGGTAGCCGTCCCGCCAGAAGGAGGCGAGATCGGCGGTGACGGCGGCGGGACGGCCGGCAGGGGAGAGCAGATGCACCAGCAGGGGGATCCCGGCGATCCGGGGCGAATTCTGGAGCCCGAACATCTCCTGCAGCCTGACGGCGAGGACGGGCTGCCCGGGATCCGCGTAGTCGATGCGTATGGCGGACCCGCTCGGCACGGTGATCCGTTCGGGGGCGAGTTCGTCGAGCCGGGCGGCCTCCCCGGTGGACCAGGGCAGCAGCCGGGCGAGGGCCCCTCCGGCGTCGATCCGCGCGAGATCGGCCCGCCGCCGGGCACGGCTCAGTTCGGGCTCGAGCCACTCGTCCAAACGCGCGTGGAGGGCGTCGTGGGCGACATCCGGCCAGGGAGCACCCAGGTGCAGCCGCAGAAAGGCGAGACGCTGCCGCAGCAGCCGGGCACCCGGCGACCAGCGCAGCAGGCCCAATCCCTCCTGCCGCAGCCCCTCCAGAAGGGCCTCCCGTACGAGAGCCGGGGCGGGTTCCCGCAGCGGGCGTACTGTCAGCTCGACGGCCCCGAGCCGCTCGACACCGCGGGCGACGACATCCCCGCCGGCCCAGCGCACCTCGTCCTCCGCGCCGTGCAGAGCGGCCGCGGCGCGGCGCGCCACGTCCTCGTCCACCACGGCGGCGAGCCGCATGCGGGCGTGCCCCGACCCGACGGGCCGGTCCGCGACGGCGACGGCGAGCCACGGCGCGCCGCGCAGCCCCGATCCGGCGCCCGGCTCGGCGCGGGTGCCGTTCACCATCAGAAACGAGCCGCCGTCGGCCCGCGCGAGCCGCTCGGGGAAGGCGAGGGCGGCGACGAGACCGGCCACATGGTCGTCCTGCGTCCTCGCCACGCCCTGCGTGTCCGGGAGCGGCCCGTCCGGCGCGGCCCGCAGCCGGCGCGCCTCCTCCCGCCAGCGCGCCGCGTACGCGTCGCCTCCGTGCCGGGCCGTCCGCCAGGCCGCCGCCAGGTCGTCCCCGTACTCCCGTGGCGGCTCCTCGCTCAGCAGCGCGACCACCTCGGCGGCCCGCTCCGGTCCGACCTCCGGGGCGGCGTCCAGCAGCGCCCGGGCCAGCCGCGGATGCAGACCGAGCCGGGACATCCGCACGCCCCGTTCCGTGGCCCGCCCCGCGGGATCCACGGCACCGATCGCCGCCAGGACCGACCTGGCCGCCGCCATCGCCCCGCCCGGAGGCGGGTCGAGGAGCGCCAGCCCGGACGCGTCCGGGTCGCCCCAGCACGCCGTCTGCAGCGCGAAGGCCGTCAGGTCGGCCAGCCTGATCTCCGGCGTGGGGAACCGGGGCAGCCGCGTGTCCTCCGCCTCGGACCAGCACCGGTACACCCGGCCCGGAGCCTCGCGCCCCGCCCGGCCCGCGCGCTGCCTGCTCGCCGCCTGCGAGGCCCGTACCGTCGTCAGCGCACTCAGCCCGCGGGCGTGGTCCACTCGCGGTTCCCGGGCGAGGCCGGAGTCGACGACCACCCGCACCCCGGGCACGGTCAGTGACGACTCCGCGACGGCCGTCGCCAGCACCACCCGCCGTCGACTGCCGGGGGACAGCACGGCGTCCTGCACTGCCGCCGGTGCCCGTCCGTGCACCTGGAGCACCTCGACCTCGCCCACGTCGCCCAACTGCCCCGCCACGCGCGCGATCTCCCCCACGCCCGGCAGGAAGCACAGCACGTCGCCCTCACACTCCGCGAGCGCCCGCCGCACCACCGACGCCACATGCGCCGGCAGCGCCGGGTCGACGCGCAGCCCGTGCGGCGGCCGCAGGGGGCGCGTGGGAGGCGCCCACACCACCTCGACGGGGTACGACGTGCCCGCCGCCTCGACGACCGCAGCCCCACCCAGCAGCCGGGCCCACCCCTCCGCGTCCGTCGTCGCCGAGGCGGCGACCAGCCGCAGCTCCGGCCGCAGGGTCTCCCGTACGTCCAGCAGGAATGCGGCGACCGTGTCGGCGTCCAGGTGCCGCTCGTGGCACTCGTCGAGCACGACGACGTCGACGCGCGACAGTTCCTGGTCCCGCTGCAGCCGCTGCAGCAGTACTCCGGTCGTGACGACCTCCACGCGCGTGTGCCGCCCCGCCACCCGCTCGCCACGCACGGCGTAGCCGACGCTGCCCCCCGGCTTCTCGCCGAGCAGCCACGCCATCCGCCGGGCAGCGGCGCGTGCGGCGATCCGCCGGGGCTCCGCGACCAGGACACGGCGCGCCGGGCCGTCGCCGACCAGCCCGGCGAGGACCAGTGGCACGAGCGTCGTCTTGCCGGTGCCGGGCGGGGCGCACAGCACCGCCACACCGCGTTCGTCCAGCGCGTTGCGAAGAGCGGGGACGGCAGCGAGCACGGGCAGACGGTCGAGGGCGTCTCGGCGGATCACCGCACCAGTGTTCCAGGAGGGGGAGTCAAGGGAGAAAGACGCGCTCGCACCGGCGGCAGAACAGCTTCCTGCGCCATTCGGCCCGCCGTCTCGCGGTCTGGGCCACTGTGGCGCGCAGCGACACCAGCCAGACCCCCCCGCCGGCCACCCCGACGAACCCCAGCCACGCCTCGGAGACCAGCAGAGCGCAGCCCAGGGTCAGCAGCCCGAGGGGCGCCGCCCACCGTTCGTCGTCCAGGGAGGGACGCGCGAGGTGAGGTGCCCCGGCCCGCCTCTCGGGCGGCAGCGTTCTCCAGTACGCGCTGAGCCGCGTGGTCCTGTCGCTCCGCTCGCAGACCGGGCAGATGTGCATACGCATCCCCCCAACCCGTAGCGCTGCGCACCGCAGCCTTCGAGGGCGTATCGACATGTCGTTTGTGCCCTGTCCGTACCGCGGGCATACGCGTAGGGCCGCCCTCACCGGGGATGGGCCGGAACCGCCCGCTCAGCCCCGCTCGCACACGAATATCGCCGTCCCCGGGATCAGGCTGCCGCGCAGCGGCGACCACCCGCCCCACTCCGACGTGTTCCACGCGGGCCACTCCGGTTCGACCAGATCGACGAGCCGGAAGCCGGACGCCACGATGTCCCGCACCCGGTCGCCGAGCGTCCGGTGGTGCTCGACGTACACCGCATGGCCCTGGTCGTCCTGCTCGACGTACGGCGTCCGGTCGAAGTAGGAGGCCGACACCGACAGCCCCTCGGGCCCCGGCTCGTCCGCGAACGCCCAGCGGATCGGGTGCGTCACGGAGAAGACGAAGCGGCCGCCGGGGCGCAGCACCCGGTGCACCTCCCGCAGGACCAGGACCGGGTCCGCGACGAAGGGCAGCGCCCCGTACGCGGAACACGCCAGGTCGAAGGAGGTGTCCCGGAAGGGCAGGGCGGCGGCGTCGGCCTGGACGAGGGGAAAGGCCCCGCCGATGCGCAGGGCGTGCTGGAGCTGACGGTGCGAGAGGTCGAGTGCCACCGGGCGCGCGCCCTGGCCTGCCAGCCAGCGCGAGCACTGCGCCGCGCCGGCGCCGATCTCCAGGACGTCCTTGCCCTTGAGGTCCTCCGGTCGGCCGAGCAACTCGGACTCGACCTCGTCGAGGCCCTCGGGGCCCCATACGAAGCGGTCATCGCCCAGGAACGTGCCGTGTTCGATCTGGTATTCGTCCGCGTTCCGGTCCCACCAGCCCCGGTTGGCCCGGGCACTCTCGGTGACGCCCGCCGTACGTCGGGTGGCTTCCGGCTCGAACTGCTCGGGCTCTTGGATGATCGGCTCCCTCGTCGTACTCTTCCGTCCAGCCTTTCGCGGCGGTGTCACGGAAGAGGTGTCTCGGACCTGAGTGACCTCGTGGGGTCGCCCGGTTGGCCGGTGTCGCGTGGTGGATTCTGCCGGGAATGCGGCGATCCGCCCCGGGTGTGCACCTTCGCGCATTGACCCTGTCCGGCTGCCCCCGTATGCTACAAGTTGCGCTGCGGGCCTGCGCACCTCAGACGGAGCAGGCTGCGCTCGCATCTGTTGTATGTCCCCTCGGTTCTCGAGGCGCTGCCGGGCACCCGGTGTCCTAAGGTGGCGCTTCCTTGGCTGTCCGGCTTCTACAGAGCGAAACGGGCTCCCGGCGTAAGCAGTGCCTACGACTTCAATGTCCGTACCGGAGCCCTTTCCCACATGACGAGCAGCACCGAGACCACCGCCACCACCCCGCAGGTAGCGGTCAACGACATCGGTAACGAGGAAGCCTTCCTCGCAGCGATCGACGAGACGATCAAGTACTTCAACGACGGCGACATCGTCGACGGCGTCATCGTGAAGGTCGACCGGGACGAGGTCCTGCTCGACATCGGTTACAAGACCGAAGGTGTCATCCCGAGCCGCGAGCTCTCGATCAAGCACGACGTCGACCCGAACGAGGTCGTTGCCGTCGGCGACGAGATCGAGGCCCTGGTCCTCCAGAAGGAGGACAAGGAAGGCCGCCTGATCCTCTCGAAGAAGCGCGCCCAGTACGAGCGTGCCTGGGGCACCATCGAGAAGATCAAGGAAGAGGACGGCATCGTCACCGGTACCGTCATCGAGGTCGTCAAGGGTGGTCTCATCCTCGACATCGGCCTCCGCGGCTTCCTCCCGGCCTCGCTGGTCGAGATGCGCCGCGTCCGTGACCTCCAGCCTTACGTCGGCAAGGAGCTCGAGGCGAAGATCATCGAGCTGGACAAGAACCGCAACAACGTGGTCCTGTCCCGCCGTGCCTGGCTCGAGCAGACCCAGTCCGAGGTCCGCCAGACCTTCCTCACGACCCTGCAGAAGGGTCAGGTCCGCTCCGGTGTGGTCTCCTCGATCGTCAACTTCGGTGCCTTCGTGGACCTGGGTGGCGTCGACGGTCTGGTCCACGTCTCCGAGCTGTCCTGGAAGCACATCGACCACCCCTCCGAGGTCGTCGAGGTCGGCCAGGAGGTCACCGTCGAGGTCCTCGACGTCGACATGGACCGCGAGCGCGTCTCCCTGTCGCTGAAGGCGACCCAGGAAGACCCGTGGCAGCAGTTCGCCCGCACCCACCAGATCGGCCAGGTCGTGCCCGGCAAGGTCACGAAGCTGGTTCCGTTCGGTGCGTTCGTCCGCGTGGACGAGGGCATCGAGGGTCTGGTCCACATCTCCGAGCTGGCCGAGCGCCACGTGGAGATTCCGGAGCAGGTCGTCCAGGTCAACGACGAGATCTTCGTCAAGGTCATCGACATCGACCTCGAGCGCCGTCGTATCAGCCTCTCGCTGAAGCAGGCCAACGAGTCCTTCGGTGCCGACCCGGCCTCGGTCGAGTTCGACCCGACCCTGTACGGCATGGCCGCGTCCTACGACGACCAGGGCAACTACATCTACCCCGAGGGCTTCGACCCCGAGACCAACGACTGGCTCGAGGGCTACGAGAAGCAGCGCGAGGAGTGGGAGCGCCAGTACGCCGAGGCGCAGCAGCGCTTCGAGCAGCACCAGCAGCAGGTCATCAAGTCCCGCGAGGCCGACGCTGCCGCTGCCGCCGAGGGCGGCGAGGCTGCGGCTCCGGCCGCGACCGGTGGCTCGTACTCCTCCGAGGGCGCGGACACCTCTGGTGCCCTGGCCTCGGACGAGGCGCTTGCCGCGCTGCGCGAGAAGCTGGCCGGCGGCCAGAGCTGACGCTCATCCGCTGACGGTTGTCAGGTGACCGAGGGCCCGCACCCGTTTGGGTGCGGGCCCTCGGCCTTGGGGACTGTCCACCCTCCAGGGCCGATCCGGCAGGCCCGTCGACGTCGTCGTCATCGGAGGGGGCAGCGCGGGCCTCACCTGCGCCTACGCGCTGGGCAAGGCCGACCACGACTGTACGGTCCTCGAAGCCCGTGACCGCGCCGGCGGCCGCAACCTCACCGTCCGCGGCGGCGACAGGCTCACGGACATCAACGGTGTCGAGCAGACGGCCCGATTCAGCAAGAGCCGGTACATGAACGCGGGCTCCGCACGGCTCGCCCAGTGGATGGTCACCCTCGACTACTGCCGTGAACTCGGCGTACCCGTCGAGGCGTTCACCAACTCCGACGCCAGTGCCCTCATCCACAACCCGAGCAGAGGGATGACGGCACCGGTCCATTACCGGACCGCGAAGGCCGATGTCCACGGCCACGTCTCCAAGTCGCTCTTCAAGGCCACCAACGCCGGTGCCCTCGACGGTGAGTCGACGACCGACGACAAGGAACGGCTGCTCACTCTCCCCAAGAGCTACGACCTGTCCCTCGGGCGCCCCGGCCGAGCCCGGGCACCACTTGGCAGCCATCGCGGACGATTCCTGGCGGGTGCGGGAATGCCCCTGTCCCCCGGGGCGTTGACCACGGCGAACAGGAGGAGGAGCGGTCTACAGTGCTTGATCCGCAAGGTTTGTACGCGTGGGAGCCGAAGGGCCTGGCGGTCGTCGACATGGCGCTCGCCCAGGAGTCGGCCGGCTTGGTCATGCTCTACCACTTCGACGGCTACATCGACGCGGGTGAGACCGGCGACCAGATCGTCGACCGGCTCCTCGACTCGCTGCCCCACCAGGCTGTGGCCCGCTTCGACCACGACCGGCTCGTCGACTACCGCGCCCGCCGTCCGCTGCTCACCTTCCAGCGCGACCGCTGGACGCGATACGAGGAGCCCACGATCGAGGTGCACCTCGTCCAGGACGCCACCGGGGCGCCCTTCCTCCTGCTGTCCGGCCCCGAGCCGGACGTCGAGTGGGAGCGCTTCGCCGCGGCCGTCCGGCAGATCGTGGAGCGGCTCGGCGTCCGCCTGTCCGTGAGCTTCCACGGCATCCCCATGGGAGTGCCGCACACCCGCCCGGTGGGCCTGACCCCGCACGGCAACCGCACCGACCTCGTGCCGGGCCACGGCAGCCCCTTCGACGAGGCGCAGGTCCCCGGCAGCGTCGAGTCCCTGCTCGAGTACCGGCTCATGCAGGCGGGACACGACGTCCTGGGCGTCGCGGCGCACGTTCCCCACTACATCGCCCGCTCTCCCTACCCGGACGCCGCACTGACCGTCCTGGAGGCCATCACGGCCGCGACCGGGCTCGTCCTGCCGACTGTCGCGCACACCCTGCGTACCGATGCCCACCGTACGCAGACGGAGATCGACCGGCAGATCCAGGAGGGCGACGAGGAACTGGTCGTGCTCGTCCAGGGCCTCGAGCACCAGTACGACGCCGCGGCGGGTGCCGAGACCCGCGGCAACATGCTCGCCGAGCCCGTCGAGATTCCGTCCGCGGACGAGATCGGGCAGGAATTCGAGCGTTTCCTGGCGGAACGTGAGGGCGAGGGCTGAACGCAGGGACCTGTCACCGCGACCGTCAGTGGCAGGCCGTAGGCTTCCCGTCATGCTGAAGGTGGGCCTGACCGGCGGTATCGGCGCCGGCAAGAGCGAGGTGTCGCGACTGCTCGTGGGGTGCGGGGCCGTGCTGATCGACGCGGACCGCATCGCGCGCGAGGTCGTCGCGCCCGGAACCCCCGGACTGGCCGCCGTCGCCGACGCATTCGGAGCGGGTGTCCTCGCGCCGGACGGCAGCCTGGACCGGCCGAAGCTCGGCTCCATCGTCTTTGCCGATCCGGAGAAGCTCGCCGTCCTGAACTCGATCGTGCACCCTCTGGTGGGTGCTCGCTCCCGGGAGCTGGAGACCGCCGCGCCCGAGGACGCTGTCGTCGTCCACGACGTCCCGCTCCTCGCCGAGAACGGGCTCGCCCCGCTCTACGACGTCGTGCTCGTCGTCGACGCGAGCCCCGCCACCCAGCTCGACCGGCTCGTCCGTCTGCGTGGCATGGCCGAGGAGGACGCACGTGCGCGCATGGCTGCCCAGGCGACACGGGACAAGCGCCTGGAGATCGCGGACATCGTGATCGACAACGATGTGCCTCTGGACCAGCTGGAACGCCGCGTAAGGGACGTATGGGCCGATCTCGTGTGCAGAGCACGGGGCTCACAGGAATAGCGGCCATCCTCGGGGGCGTTGAAACGCTGGAGCAAGGGAAGGACTCTGCCGTGCCCGAGAACAGCGATCCGACCGGACGTACTCCGGAGACGCATGTGATCGACTACCGCGCCGCCGAGCAGCTGCTGGCCGCGCGGGACCCGCGGGGCGCGGTGAAACTGCTCGACGGCGTGATCGCCGCACACCCGGAGAACACCGCTGCGCGGCTGCTGCGTGCGCGTGCCTTCTTCGCCGCCGCACAACTGCGTCCCGCCGAGCTGGAGTTCAGCATTGTGCTGGAGCGTGAGCCGGACAACGCGTTCGCGCACTTCGCGCTGGCCCGTACATATGAGCGTCAGGCGCGGCCGGAAGAGGCGAAACGGCACTTCCGGCTGGCGGCGGCTCTGGATCCGAACCCGCAGTATCTGAAGGCGGCACGCTTCGACTCGTAGCGGGCTCTCTGCCTTCGAAGAGCCGCCTCAAGCGGGCCGCCGGGCCCCCGAGGCCCCCTACCGCCGGTCGTCCGGCGGCTGGTAGGGCGGGACGTCGCGGCTCGGCTGCCAGTGAGGACCCTGGTGCATGCGGTGCAGGATCACGGTCAGGTCCACGGCGACGACCAGCCACAGCACGCCGCAGGCGGCTGCCCAGCCCGGCCGGCCCACCAGGGCGAACGCGACCGTTCCGAAGGTCGCCCACGCCAGACCCCACACGCTCAGCCAGAACCGTGCCCGCAGCGGACTGCGCGCTGTCACAGGTTCACTGCCCGTACGCATTCACATCACTACTCCCACCAGGACAAGTACCCTTCGTGGTGCACGTTCACCAGGGAAGGGCGATCGGATCCAGGAGATCGCGCGCAGCGCGGGACCGGTCCTCGGGGAGGGGCGATGGTACTGCTGAAGGTGCTGCGGGAGGACGCGAGGCTCGCCGGCTGGCTGAGGGATCTCGAGAGCGAGGACGACGCTCCCCGGGAGATCACCCTGCCCCACGCCGACGAGCTGCCCGACGTTCTGCTCGACCTGTCGGTACCCCACGAGGACATCAACGACCTCGTCGCTCTTCGAGGACGCTTGGCGCGGGACGACGAGGCGATGACCCTGCTGGCGCGGTGTGTCGCCCGCTTCGTACGGGACATGGGGGAGATCGGAAAGGGCTGGGAGCCCCCGTCCTTCCCGAAATCGGCGGGACCGCTCGGTCGGCTCTTCCACGTCTACGTGTTCGTCGCGGCTCTGCCGTATGTGCGCGCCTACCACCGGGATCGCGGGGTTCCGGAGGACGTGTCCCGCCGCACGCTCGCCGACCTCGGCCGGCAGATGGCCGTGCACCGCCGGCGGCGCGGCACGGGCGGGCTGCCGTTCCCGTGGTGGACGGCGCTGTACTTCCACGGGGAGCTGTTCCAGCTGGGGCGGCTGCAGTACCAGCGGGCACGGCTCGGGCAGCGCACCGGACAGGCAGTCGCGGCGGCGACGGGCCGGGGCCTGGGACCCGGGGACCCATGCCTCAGCCTGCACATACCGGACTTCCGGGGCCCGCTCTCGCCCTCAGGCTGCGAGCGGTCCCTGACGTTGGCACGCGCGTTCTTCGCCGAGCACTACCCCGAGGAGCCGTACGAGATCGCCGTCTGCCACTCCTGGCTGCTGGACCCGCAGCTCAGGCGCTATCTCCCGGCCGACTCCAACATCATCCGTTTCCAGGACCGCTTCGAGCTCGCCCACCAGGAGACGACGCCGGACGACGGCGTACCGGTCGGTTTCGTCTTCGGCGATCCCGAACTGCCGGTGGAGGAACTGCCCCGGCGGAGCAGTGTCGAGCGGGCCGTGGTGGACCATCTGCGGGCGGGCGGGCACTGGTACGGAGGGCACGGCTGGTTCGTGCTCTGACCGGTCCCTTTCATCCGTTCCCCCGTCGAACCCTCACCCCGTTGAGTGATGGCGGGGAGGGAACGCGGCGCGGGGCGCGGTCCGTTGGACGGGCATGAAGGTGACGATGCGGGACGGTCACGGGGGCACGGGTCCCGGGGCGATCACACCCGACGGTTGCGCGGTCGAGCTGTACTCACGGCTGCCGATCGGGGGCGAGCCGGACATCATCGCCGCGGCCGTACCCGCGGGCGCGCACATTCTTGAGCTGGGCAGCGGGGTCGGACGGATGACCCATCCGCTGCTGGAGCGCGGTTTCTCGGTCACGGCGGTGGACGAGTCCCGGGAGATGCTGGAGCGCGTGCGCGGCGCGCGCAC